>JAHQWH010000209.1 GCA_029856105.1 Promethearchaeia archaeon
GTTTTAATAGATAGGACGACCAAGAAGTTTGAATTAACTGAAGCTGGAAGAGTTTTATTAGATTACTCACAAAAGATTGTAAAGCTATACGATTCTTGTGAAGAGGAATTAACAAAATACAGTAAACATAAATTTGAAGATATCGTAATTTCAGCATCAACGATTCCAGGTTCTCATATCTTACCGAGATATATCGCTAAATTCAGGAACAAGAATCCTAACGTAAATTTTATAGTTAAAATTAGTAATTCACAAAAATCAATTGAAAACGTGGTTAAAGGGTTGGCAGATTTTGCTGGTATTGGTAGTTTTATAAACTACAATGAAAACGATTTTGATTCCATCAAAATTGGAGAGGATGAATTTAAATTTATCTGTTCTCCTAACCATGAGCTGTTAGAAAACGGGAAGAATATAATAAATTTTGCTGATCTCCTTAAATATCCGTTTGTGTGGCGCGAAAAAGGTTCAGGAATGAGAGATACCTTTGAACATCAATTTTCAGAATATAACAAGTTGAACATTAAACTTGAAATAAATGATAACGATTCTATTATTTCAGCAGTAAGCGAATCAAATTATATTAGTATAATGAGCGAATTCATGGCTGACAATGCTGAAAAAGCGGGTTTAATTAAGATTTTGGAGATTAAAGGTTATCCCGAAATTGTTAGAAGACCTCTATATTTTATAAAATTAAGAGAAAAGGAATTAAGTGAGTTAAAGAAAGATTTTTGGGAATATATAAAAAAAAAATAAAAAAAAATCAATAAGTTATAAACATACTATTTTATTAGCATTCCCGTTTTGTCGAAATTAAGGAAATAACTAACCTTCTCTTTAAGCGGATATAGCCCTTCTTTAAAAAGAGTGAATAGAAATATCCCTATAAAGATAATCGAACCTAATCCCGGAGCAAAATTACTCATAATATCAACTAAAGTTGACGAGGGATCTATAGAAAAAATCGTATAAATCAAAGAGCCTAAGGAGATTAATACAGAAATAATAGAAACTATCATAGCCGCTTTTTTACTTATATCTAAATGAAACGGACCAATATCTAGGTGAAAGTGTTTTGGTTGAACGATTATCGATAGTACGGAATGATTTATTGTTTCTTTCTCGTATTCGATATATACATGTAAATACCGTCTTTCGCTCTCTTTTTTATCTTTTTTAGTTCTATCTTTCTTTTTTGTGGGAAGTACCGAGAAGATCATTACCGGAGGGTTTATTGCTTTTTTTTTAATCTCTACTTTACCGTGTAAAGGGTGAACTTCAAATCCATCTCCCTCAACTTTTAAATCCACTATCGGCGGTTCTTTTTTCGTTGTCTCTATTCTAAATGAAGTTTCAAAAACGGTCTTTCCTTCCTCGTCAACGATTTTCAATTCCTTATGAGAGAAATAAACGTAAAACAGATAGCTAGTTTGTTCCATCATAACAGAATAATATTGAAGCCCCATATTAATTTCATAAACGGTTGCTTTTGGTTCTGCGGGGACTGTTTCTAATCTCCTTGAAGGGGCGAGCGATCCTGAATCGGGGGCTTCTCCAAAACCTCCCAATTCGTCTCTAAGATCTTTAGGTGCACTAACTGGTACCGGTGCACCAGCACCAGGTGGTGCCGATGAAGGTGCCCGTGAAAGTTTCGGTGGGGGAGCAGGAGCAGATTTTAACGCTTCAGATGGTGCTTCGTCGTCAAATGTTTGAGGCTCCTCTAAAATCATATCCTCCTCTTCAACTTCCTCAGCAAATTTATAAATTACAGGTTCTGCTTCTTTTGCTCTAGCTTTCTTTTTAGCTTTGGGAGCAACCGTCGAGCGCTCTTTTTTTTCCTCAACTTGAAATTGTTTTGCAACCTCTCTGCTTAAATCTTTATCTTCTAATATTTTCCCGTATTTAACGCTTGTTTCGTCCTTCTTAACAGCTTCTTCTTTTTTTTCTTCTTTTTTCTCTTTTTCTTTTTTGGAGATTAAATTTAAATTTTTTAATTTAGTTTTCTCAGATATAGGGGTAAACGTAACGAAATCAACGAAAGAAACATC
>JAHQWH010000211.1 GCA_029856105.1 Promethearchaeia archaeon
CCGGGTTCGATTCCCGGGCGGCGCATTTTCCATTTTTCTTTTAGTATTAAAATATTTTATGAAAGTCAATTTTCGTGAAAGGACTGTTTCACGATCTGTTTCTAAAAATAAAAAAACCTTAGCTAAAGAGTTCCAAGAAAATTTGAAACATTTGAAGATTTAGGAACTTCAACCTTGAAATAACTCTCAACGATTTCAAAAAGAAAATCGAGATATTTTAATTGGATTTTTACATTGTGAATTTTAGATATATCTTCAATTATTTTTTTCGAATAAACCTTCTCTTTCTTTTTTAAACCTTTGATTATGTCTACTACCGTTTCAGATAATTCGTAAGCTTTTTGAAGTCCATTTTGTAGATATATTAAACTGGGTATTGGCTCATATTCCTCAAAAAATTTCTGAACCAAAGCTCTTTCTACGCCTAATTTTTTTACGTCAATAATACCATCGTCGTCCTTTATAACGCCCTTACGGTTAAATACAATATAATCGTCATAACTTTCGCTATTATATTGATCTTCTGAAATGACAACAAGCTCAGTTTTAAAAGAATTTCTAGATATATAATCAAAAAACCTTCGAACATCGTCAAACATAAATTGCTGGTCAAAAATCAAAACGATCTTTCTCTTATGCAATATAGCTCTAATTATGTATGAGATTAATGAAGCAGACAAATTGAGTTTGATTAAACTTACATTAATTAAATCAAGTTGAGCGGAGGCCTTAGGTTCTATACTTTTTTTGGGAATTATGTCCGGAAGTTCTAATTGGAAATCTGTAATAAATGTGTCTCTCACTATAAAGTTCTTATCTATGTAAGCAACGAAAGAATGCTCACAAACAATTCCTTCCGACACATTTACTGCAAAAACCCCTCTTTTAGCTTTTTCTACCTCGTCTTCAGAAACTTCAATAAAGCCTATACCTGCACATGAGGGGCAACGAACTTCTATTTTCTTCATATTCAAAAATCTTAACGATCGTGATATAATTTAAAAGTTCCGATTAAATACGAACTGTAACTAACTTTTAATCAATTTAGTATTTAAATTTTAACTGAGTTAGTAAAATAAAAATGTTAATTTATATACAGTTTTGTATAATTCTAATTTTTTTTTAAAATCTTTGTATTTTTGCGTATTTTTTCTCAATAAAATTAGCTAATAGTAAGGAAATTAATGTGGCTAAATTCTCCGCAATTAAAAATGACATGATATTGTTTAAGAAAACATAACATATACCATATGTACTAAAAAATATAATAGTAAAAATAGGGAAAGTTATAATTAAAGGTCTCACAATTGGAAAATACAAGAATTTTTGAATTTTCGAAAGGTTTTGTTTCGACTTACTAAATTGAGTTTTTAATATTTTCCTTTTTTCGACTTGAGCAAACGATTCAAAAATAATAATCACGCCAAAAAATAAGGCTATTGTCGCTCCAATAGGGATTAGGATAACAATAAGATGATTACCTACGCCTAAAAAGTATTGAGCTACAAATATAAAAAATACCTGGAAAAGCCCACAAGCACCGAATAGCATAAAAGCAATCGAAATATATTCCTTAGATGACCAGCGAAATTTTATTGGCATTTTAATCTAACTCTTTTCTGTAATTTGGTGGGCCAAGGGAGGATTGAACTCCCGACCTTCCGCACGTCAAGCGGACGTCATACCACTAGACCATTGGCCCGTGTTTAATTTTAATATAAAAAATACTAAACTTAGAGATATGTATTTTATATTATTAAAAAATAAATATTTTATTAAATTTGCTGAAGCTTAGCATTATTAATTTAATATTAGAAAGAATTCACTTCTTGGTTTAAAAAAAAAGTAAGTAAAAAAAATTAAATAAAGTATTTTTTTATGGTTTTTTTTCTCTTAAAGCTCTTACCATTGGTACATCCTTTCCTGATAATATTTCTAACAATGCGCCTCCACCAGTAGAAATAAATGAAACATCTTTTGCGTATCCCGACATTTCTGCTGCAGTTCCCATTTCGCCGCCTCCAATTACGGCAAGCGCACCCCCTGTTTTAGCCGCTTCAGCCATTGCTTCAACCATATCAAAGGTTCCTTTTCTAAACACTTCTTTTTCAAATATTCCTGGTGGACCGTTAGCGATGATAGTTTTAGCTTTAATGATTATACTTTTGAATTCTTCCGTAGTTTTAGGGCCAATATCACCAGTTACGGCATTATATTTTTTTAATTCGTCGATATTAATTGCTTTTCTGTTGCCATTATCGTCAATTACTAAGTCTTTTGGTAAAATAATTTTTTCTTTGAATTTTTCGTATGTTTCCTTGATGTCCTCTTTTGCCTTGTCTAAATCTTTTGCTATTGCCGCCTTATTAGGTTCCCCAGTTTCGATTCCTATAGCTTCCATAATTAAGATTGCCGTTAAACCGGAGCAAAGTGCGTAATCAAGTTTTTCGTTTTCAAAATTAAATTTCATAGCTTTAAATTTATCTATTGCTTTAGCCCCTCCAATAAGCATGACCATAGGTTTTTCAGGGCTTTCTATTATTTTATTCATATATTTAAATTCCTTAACTGTCGTAGGACCTGCAAGTAAGGTAGGCCATCCAATTATCGAAGGTTGTGCTCTATGGGCCGCACCAAACGCATCTGCGATAAAATAATCGAATAATGGCGCAAGAGTTTGAATCATTTCTAATTCTTCAGCTTCGGAGAAATCTTTAAATTGTTTAGTTTCAAGTTCCCAGGTTCGCACATTATTAAGAACTAAAACTTCGCCTATTTTGAGATCTTTTATTGCTTGAATTGCTTTTTCTCCAAAAACATCTTCTACATATTTTACAGGACGATCTAACAATTTTCGTATTTCTTCGGCATGCATTTCCAAAGAAGTAAAATCTTTAGCTCCTGGGCGAGATTGGTGTGCCATAATTACCACTGCACTGTCTTTTAATTCTTCTAATGACGGAATTAAAGCGTGAATACGAGGTGATTCGCGAATTCTATTGTTTTCAACGTCGATATTAGAGTTGATATCGACTCTCATCAAAACTTTTTTTCCTTTTAAATCAACATCTTTATACGATTTATAATCAAACATTTAAAACCACTTTTAATGGATATATTTATAGTATTGATTAATATCAAAAAAAGTTTGATTAGTTAATATTGTTTTTTAAAAACGAATTTTTTATTCTTATACTTAAATAAAATCCTCATAATGAAATATTAAGACAAATCCATTGGAGCTATGTTTTTAAATTTATTAAGACCAAAAGATTCTATTTATAGTATAAATTATTATGAACTGAATATTTGAAACATTTTAAATTGGTGAATGAGTGTGGATGAGATTAGAGATATTTTAAATAAACTGCTTGATAAGAAGTGTTCTATTGAAGAGGCAGAAAAAATGTTGAAGGCTAATACTATCGAAGAAGTTGGAGATTTGGCTAAATTAGATGTCTTCAGAAAGTTACGCACTGGCGTTGTTGAGGTTATTTATGCGGAAAACAAAACACCTCAAATGATTATAGAAATAATTTATTCATTCTTAAAGAAAAACAAATTTGTTATTGTATCAAGGTATAAAGACGAGCAAAAGGCTTTAATTTCTAAAGAATTTGGTGTTAAAGAGGAATTATCGTTAGTTGTTAACGAGTTGGCTAAAACCGTAATAGTAAAAGAAAAAGATTTCAAATTTAAAAAGAAAGGTGGAAGAATTGGCATAATTTCAGCCGGAAGTTCAGATATCCCTATTGCTGAGGAAGCTAAAGTAATTGCAGAATCAATGGGATGTGAAATCTTTACTAGCTACGATTTAGGAATTGCTGGCATTCATCGTCTTTTTAAACCTCTCAGTGAAATGATTAAAGAAGATATTCACATAGTAGTTGTATGCGCAGGGATGGAAGGAACCTTGCCTGGAATAGTTGCAGCTCTCGTTGATATTCCCGTAATAGGCGTTCCCATATCTAGTGGATACGGTCTAGGAGAAAAAGGTATTGGTGCTTTAACAACGATGCTTCAATCGTGCTCACCAGGATTATTAGTAGTCAATATTGACAATGGGTTTGGAGCAGGAGCTTCTGCTGCTTTAATAGCTAATAGAATCGCAAAATAATTCCTTAAAAAATTAAGGAAGATCAGTCCTAACGAGAAAAGTATATATATATCAAAAATAAAGATTTTGCATAACTAAAATAAAAATTTAAAAAATTATAATAAAAAAGTGTATTAAGATGGCACCTACAGACGCTTCTCTTGAAGCTTTATCTAAATTAAGACAGTTAAATCCCTTAACTGGATGGTATATAATCCCGATTTTAGCAATTGTTTTATATATTTATGGCGTTGAAATTAAAAAAGCGAGAGAAACGAAAAATTGGAACACAGTATTTGCTGGTTTGACGGTATTAGGCTTAGATCTAATTAACGAGATTTGGAACGCTTTAGTTTTTGCTTTCAGTAATTACTCAGCATTTTGGACTACGCCAAGTGCAAGTGCCTATATTATTTTAATAGGTTGGAACTTAGAAATCGCTTTTATGTTTTCTATAGCAGGCATAACCTTTGCTAAATTTTTACCTGACGATAAAAACAAGAAGATGCTAGGGCTTCCTAATCGATGGGCGATGGCTATTGGATTTTCATTATTTTGTGTCATTGTCGAGATCTTTCTAAATTGGGGAAATTACTTAATTTGGGAATATGTTTGGTGGAATTGGTATAATCCCGTTTTAATTTTCTTAATTGGATATTTCCATTTCTTCGTTGGCGCTTTTTACGTCTACGACCTTCCAGAATTAAAGGATAAGATTAAAATAGTTGGGATTATTTATGGAATTGGCATAGCTCTTTTATGCATTTTCGGACCCTTACTCGGACCATTAGGAATATTTTAAAAAATTATAAACACCTTTTTTTTTTATAGAAAATCGTAGAAGTTTTGATATTTAATTCAAACGCGCTTACTAAATCTATTTTTGACTATCCTAAGTTATTTATATAGACATCCATTTGAACAATTTTTTAATGAGTGTATCGAATATCTTTAAATAAAATTTTTACCCAAATCAATTTCCAAAATCAAATTTTATCCAAATTGAGAATATTAAAATTCTATTGGTTTTTTAATATTCCTATATCTTTTTCTTCGAACCTAAAGATATATATAGATAGTGCAATATAATTAATATTGAAATTACTAATTCTTAAAAATCTAAAAAAAAAATAAATTACCATGTAGTTGAGACTTAAAGTGGTCGCAACACCCGATAATATTCAGAAGTCTAAAGAATTTTTTGAAAATGGCGATATCATTAATTCTTTGATAAGTTTTAATGAAACAATTGAGCATTACGATAGTAAGAAGGGCAATAATAAAGAAGAATTAATTCAATTTTTAAATAATATTTTACAATATTGCAAGGATAATAATCTGCAAAACGAAGAAGCTATGGTTTTAAGGACTTTAGGAAGAACACACACTAAGTTTAAAGATCACGTAAAAGGTTTAAAATATTCTTATCAAGCATTAAAAATTCAAAAGAAATTAGGTAAGAAGTTAGATGTAGCCGAAAGTTTAGTATTTTTGGCAGAAGACCTTGAAGTTTCTGGAAATTACGAAGAAGTTATAAAATGCTTTAATGAAGCTGCGGATTTATTCTATGAATTGGGGGAACCAGAGAAAGAAGGCGCTGTAAGACTTGAAATTAAACGCTTAAAAGACTTTTCTAAGCAAATGGTTGACGATGAGTATTTCTTAAACAAATACCAAGTAGATAAATATTAAAATAAGAATGATACGGTCATTTAAATAAAAAGATTTCTTTTTTTTTTCTTTAATTTTTTGGGTTTACTAGTTATAATGTTTTTTTACTGTTTTCAAAATGTTTTTTTATCTCAGATTGACAATAGAATAATATCTCTTTGATAGATAAAGTGCTTTCTTTGCTTATTCTCTTAAGATCTTCAAATTCCGGTTTTACATTAATTACATTAATTTCATCATTCATTTTAATGTAAGATATTTTAAAATTTAGCTCGTAAGTTTTATTCTTTATATCAATTTTACTCTTTTCAAATTTGCGATCAACGCATACTCGCTTAATTGTATAAAACCTTATCCCTAATGTGCCTAACTCGTTAATTATTTTATGCATTATTTCAAAACTACTTTGAGGATGACATAATATTTTAATAACGTGACTAGGTCTATTTTTTTTAGTTACACTAGGTAAAACTTGGATATCAAGAATATTTTCATTTTCCATAGTATTGATAAAGTTTCCTAACATTTCCCCTGATATATCATCAACATCCGTTTCTAAAACAGCTACTTCTTCAACATATTTTTGTAATGGGTGTATATTTGGGGTGCTAATTGTCTCTTCGTTCTCGCCATATATTAACCGAAGAACATTTGAGAAGTTATTAAACTTTTTTTGCCCAGTACTATATGTTACTTTTAATATTTTCATCTGGTTCGTAAATTGAACCAATTTTGGATTTAGGTTAACCAAAAGTGCAGCACCTGTAGGTGTTACTAGTTCATTTTCGATAGGACCTCCGAATACTGCTAGTTCGGACAGTTCTAAAATTTTAGCTGTTGCTGGAGCTGGTACAGGCAAAATTCCGTGCGCAGTTTTTATACTACCACCTCCAAGCGGAACCTTACTGTAATAATATTCAAAACTGTCGTTAAAACCCCCTAATTTATCTAATGCTTTAGTTACTCCTAAAATATCAATTAAAGTATCTACAGAGCTTAATTCGTGTAGGTGAATATTTTCAACTAAATCTCCATGAACTTCTGCTTCTGCTTCGAATAATGTGTTTAATACTTTTTTAGCGTATATTTTTGCTGGCTCAGAGAAGTTTTTTTCAAATAGAAATCGTTCCAGTGCGTTGTAAAGTGCCTTAGAAGTTCTATGGTTTTTAGATTCTTTGATAGCTAATTTAAGTTGATTAACAACGACTCCCATTCTTTTAACTTTTGTTAATTCAAGTTCGATATGGGAAACCCCTTTTAAGAAGTGCTTTAATTCTTTTAAATCAGCTATAATTTCGTTTGAATCGGATATTAAACTTAAAAGGGATGCCAAGAGCATATCTCCCGAGATTCCTGAATTAACTGTATCAATATATAAAGACTTCATTTCATATTTTCTCTTACTTTTAAAAGTAGGTAAATTTAAACCTAATACTTAAAAAATATTACTATACTAAAAATAATAAACCGTCATTATTTTATAATAAATTGTAATTAATTTCAATTTAAAAATTTTAAATTTAAGAATAGATTTTTATTATTTATCACATGAAATTTGTCCATAAGTTATTGAAAGAGTTGAAAAAAGCGTTATGAGTGAACTACAAACTATAAAGTGTTACTTAAATCAGTTACCAGCAACACTTCTAAAATTATTAGGAATTGCCCCTCCACTCGGTACTATTCCAGAACCCGTCCAATCTGTTATCGATCTCTATCAAGGCGTTGAAAGGATCAGTATAAACATTATTGATAATTTTGGTTTATTCGAACTCACATATCATAAACCACAATTTATGATTACTAATTCTCAAGCGATGTTACTTCTCTCTACTAAAAATCCTTACACTTTAGGTGTTTTGCATCAAATTATGTACGGTGGTTTTGATCCTGAACCCAACGGTTTTCATTTGTTAAAATATCTAAATGAGCGCGGAAAAAAGACTTGTTTTATCGGAAGGAAAAAAGATATAGAAAGGTACGATGGTGGGACTCATTCAGTCCCAAAAGAAACTGACATGAGTACATGGGTGGAATCTGCAAAAATAATTAATAATTTTGAGCTTTCTTGGATGCATTATTTGGATTTTGAAAATCTCCATAAACAACAACAAGCACTTAAACAAAGAACACCTGAGGATTTAATTGATAAACTGATTTTGCGTACTGATAAGTGGATTTTAGGCAATTACAAACAGCTTAGAAATAATTCCTTGATGATAATATTAGGAGATCATGGTAGAGTGAAACTAAATTTAGAATACTCTGGTAAAATTGCTCAATGGCGAGAAGCAAGCGTCCCAATAGCTATTTTAATAAAAAAATAATTCATTATTATTAAAAAAAGAATATTAAAGATGTTTAAGATGGAGGAATACAAACGCTTTACAGTGTCTCTTCCAAAAGATTTGTACGATAAATTCGAGGCATTTAGAAACAAAATAGGTATCTCAAGATCAGATAGTATAAGAAAAGCTATGCATTTTTTAATGGTTAGTGAAGAAAATATTTCTGTTGCTTCTGGGAACGTTGTAGGATGCATTCCAATTATTATGGTGCACGAACATTTTATTGGAAAAACCGAAAAAGAAGACTCTCACGAGCATTCGCATGAAGTCAATCACGATCACGACTACCACGACCATAAATACGATTCTAGACCCGTTTATGCTTCAGTTCAACAAACAGATGAAATACTAAAAAATGACATTCAACACCATTTTTATGATATCATTATATCAACAATGCACATTCATTTAGAGTTCGAAAAATGTTTGGAAATTATTGCTGTTTCAGGACCATATAATCGCGTCAAAAAATTAAAAGAGGCGCTACAAAGGTTAAAAAGCGTAATATCAATTGATTTTTTCATTATCGATAAGGAATTTAAATAAATATTTGATGTGTAATTTTAATTATTTCAAAATTTTAAAAGAAAGAGTTAAGAATAAAAACTTTCCTTCAAATATGAAAAGAAAAAGGATAAGGCGATTATTGAAGTATTTTTTATTCCGTTAGGTCGTGTTAATTGTGTGTGTTAAAAATAATATACTTTTTTTTAATTAAAAAGTGAAATACAGTGAAAAATTATTAATTTGTATAATAAATTAAATTTAATCGATATTTGGAACCTATTGTCTATTAAGAGAGGTTTATTTCAAATAAAATAATAAAATTTAAAAAAAAAATTAAAGAATTAAATTCTTTTTATAAACTCATTTATAGATCTTTTTCTTGAACAGTTTTTCGTCCATTTGCTTTAGCGCGGCCGATCGCTGCATCGAGAATGTTTACAATTGCTTCATTAAGGGCAGGACCATCAATAACATCCCCACTAGTGTTGCAACCTTTTGACTTAATATACTCTCGAATTTTACTTTTTACAAATAGGACTTCAACTGGTTTTTTAGCCATTTTTTTATTCCTCCTTTTATTATTAAAATACGTTTTAAAATTAATTAGTGTTTAAAGTATATTTCTCCTTGCTCATATTTAAAGTTAGTTGAAAAATCATCATAGAAGGTTAATATTCTTTGTTTACTAGCGATCTAGAAAATATGAGTTCGCCTTAAAAAACACGAGGTACAGACGATAATCATTATGATTTGGAATTATAAAGGCTATTTAAAGAATTTGGTTTATTCTATTTTTACGCCGGCCACATCTATAGTTCCTTTTGAATTATCTATACCTTCTAGCTTTATGTAATCTTCTAATGATCTCGAAGTTATAATTTGAGCGTATTGAGCAATTTGTTTTTCGATGCGTGATGATAAATCTGGTCCTTTTTGTGTTTTAAGTATTTCATCTACTCTTTCTTTAGCAACTGCTATAATGTCTTTCGCGCCATTTTTCCTCCATATCCCTCTTTTCTCTCTGTTAATTAGTTTTGGCACAAATATTTCCTTTCTCGTGTTTTTAGCTGTGTGTTTTATCGTTAAATAGTTTCTATTTTCAGTTGCTACTTTTCTTATTTGATCTAAGGCGAGAGTTTCTTCAGTTACGGATATACCCTTTAATCCCCGTTTAATAATACCTGCCATTTCGTCGTCGATCACAAGTAATTCAAAAGATTCTGATAATAAAGTTTCGTAAGTACCTGCGCATGTAATGAAGTTGTGCCCAGCTGAAGCCGCAGAATATAAAGTCATGAATCTTTCAAATCCATTTTGAACATCGAAACATTTTGAATCAGTCAGAGCTCCTGACCCCTTGGACGGAATATTGTAATAGTGAGCTAATTGAGCCGAAGCGATAGTAATAAGTGAAAATTCGATAGAACCATATGCGGGGTTTCCATTAGTCGGATCCATTATCGTATTCGTGGATCCATATAAAACAGGAGTTCCAGGGTTAATTAATTGAGTTAGCACTATAGACGATAACACTTCCATGTTTGTTTGAACAAGCGTACCAGCTAGAGTAACTGGCGAAGTAGAACCTGCACTTGCTGCTGAGCTTATGAGTAGTGGCTGATTATATTTAGCGAAAATAAAAAGACCATTAAGAAGGATTTTCGTTTGTAAAAGAGGAGATGTTGGGTTATATACGCCTAACAAGCGGGGTTTTTTAATTAACTCTTCTTCTCCATCTACTATAATAGAAACAAGATTCATCATATCTTGAGAAGCAGTCTTTCCATAACAAGCCATTCCATAAGGTTTATAGCTATGTCGGCCCCACTCACGTATTGTGTGACAATGTAATTCAGTAAAAGGAACATCATGAGGCCATACATCAACCTGAGAGCAAACTATATGTTCTAACCCGTTTACAATTCGAATGTGATTTATGGCATCTTCAAGTGTAGTTTTTCTTACTCCTTTTTTTTTTGTAGAATCATTAATATTTACTGTGGCTCCCATAGTAGAAAAATTCAAATTAGTTGTATTAACTGTTACTTGATAAGAACCGTCCGGACCATAAAGAGAGAAGGAATCCGGAACTTTCTTTATTTGTTCAGTAACTAAACTTTCGGGGAACCTAACAAATGTGCTCTTTTCTTTAACGTCAACAATAGCCCCGTGTTCTTTAAGGAGCTTTATAGCTTCTTCAGACTCTATTTTAACGCCTAAAGATTCAAGCAATTCTATTGAAGAATCGTGGATGCTCTGAATTTCATCTTTATTTAACACTTTCAATTGATTCATTCGCATTGTAGATCAATAAATTTAATTCTTACAAATTGATTGTTATAATTCATATAAATCATACAAAAATTTTAACAATTAGGAACATACAAATGATTATTGAAGAGATAATTAAAAATTTTAGATATGACTATAAAAAAGGTAATCTTATCAAGAGCACCTGTGAGAATTTGTGATATAGGTGGTTGGACTGACACGTGGTTTTATCCTAAAGGTGCCGTTTTTAGCTTTTGCGTTGATCTTTATAGCAAAGTAAAACTAATGGAAAATGGATTGAATAAAATTAGAATTTTCGCCGAAAAATTCGAACAAAGCACTGAAATTATAAATTTTAAAGCAGTTGAATACGATGGAAACTTAGATTTACTAAAATCCGCAGTTAAAAGGATGAATATTGAAAAAGGATTAGACATTAATGTGAGCGCAGACGCGCCTCCCGGATGTGGAACGGGCACTAGTGCGAGTATTGCTGTTACTTTAATATCTGCGCTATCTAAATATAAACAAGTAGACTTAACTAATTATGAAATTGCGCAATTAGCCCATAAACTTGAAACTGAAGAGTTAAACTTGGAAAGTGGAGTGCAAGATCAGTTTGCTGCCTCTTATGGAGGAATAAATTTTATGGAAATAGATTATCCTGATGTTAAAATATCAAGCGTCAAAATTAACGATAGAAGAATTAGAGAATTAGAAACCCAATTTTTATTGTTATTTTTAAGTTCGAGAAGCTCAAATGAAATGCATAGAGCTGTTATAGAAAATTACAAAAAAAAGGATCCAAATACTATTAATTCGTTTGAGATTATGAAAAATTGTGCGTGGGAAATGAAAAGGGCAATTAAATCTGATTTAACAACTATAGGAGAAATTATGAATAAAAATTGGGATGCGCAAAAAAGACTCCATCCATTAATGGTCAACGCAAGCATTACAAACGCAGAAAAAATATCAAAAGATAATGGTGCTCTTGGCTTTAAATGCAATGGGGCTGGAGGTGGCGGTTCAGCAACCATACTAGCAGATATTGGCCATGAAAACAAAATTAAAGAGAAGCTGATTGAGAAAGGATATACGATACTTCCATTTAAATTATGTTTTAAGGGAGTCCATAGCAATATAACTTAGTTATCTAAAAGTTTGTGCTTTTTATAGTTTGATTTTAACAATTTAATATGGGTATTCCCGACAATTCCGCAATAGTTTCAAAGATCAAAAGAACATCTGATAAATTGAATATACATAATTTGTTTATCTTCAATAAATCTGGTATATGTATCTATGGCTTAAATCTTACAAATTTATACCCCTTAGAGCAAGAACAATTAATCTCCTCATACTTTACAGCGCTAATGTCTTTTACTAAAGAGCTTATAGGAGATAAAATTAAAACGGTTGAAATGGGTGGAGGTATAAAGTTAGTAGTTTTTGAAAAAAAGAATTTATACTACAACCTTCTGTGTGATACGATCGAAAATTGGCAGCTCTTAAATGAAATTATTTCCAAAATCCACTCTAAATTTTCAGAATACGTAATTAAAAACGATATAAAAACCGATTTAGAATACATCTATGACGAGCAATTAAATTATCTCATCGAAGACATTATTAGGGAACCCTTTAGTAGCGAATTTGATTTAATCAAAGAAGATGAAATTATTAACTTACTCAAAGAACTACACTTAAACGATGACATAAAGGGCGCTATTCTTTTAACTAATATAGGTAAAGTAGTTTTTTCCTCTTTCAATAAGATGATGATAAACGATTTTTTAAAGGAGGTTGATTTTAGAGTGAAAATTTGTAATAATACTATTCTAAAATTGTTTTATACCTCTAAAAATAACGAACTAATTTTTTCTGAAAATGTAAATGATCTTTATATTTTAATTCTAATCTTCGATGCCAAAATTAGATTTGGAATGGCAGAATTTTATTTACAGAAAGTTGTAAAGAAAGCAATAAATTTACTAAATGATTAGAATTAGAAAACCACATTTCTAATCGGTCTATTTTTAGCATTTTGATGATTTGTTGATAAATTTCGCGATTCAGAAAAGATTATTAATTATAAGATGCAACTTAAAATATTCTGAAATATAATTTACAATAAAAATTTAATGAGTGAACTTTAATATGACGAAGTCAGAAGAAGACTTAAAAGCCGCTTTTGCGGGCGAATCTCAAGCCAATAGAAAGTATCTAGCTTTTGCAAAAAAAGCAGAACAAGACGGACTTCCAGGCGTAGCGCGCTTATTTAGAGCGGCGGCGGCGGCAGAAACAGTACACGCACATAACCACTTGCGTGCGTTGGGAGGCATCAAGTCTACTACCGAAAACTTAAAAGAAGCGATTGAGGGTGAATTTTACGAATTTACAAAAATGTACCCTGATTTCATTAGCGACGCCAAAGCTGAAGAAAATAGAAGCGCAGAAAGAACTTTTAATCTTGCTAACGATGTGGAGAAGATACATCATAAACTTTATCAAAAAGCTCTAGACTTAGTTGAAAGCGGTAAAGATTTAGAGGAAGGGTCAATGTATGTGTGCTCTGTATGTGGGTATACACACGAAGGAGAGCCTCCAGATGAATGCCCAGTTTGTAAAGCTCCTAAACAAGTATTTAATAAAATCGATTAAAATTAATTTAATTTTTCTTTTTATTTGTAATCTACATTATCCACGATTTGTAGCCATCTTGGACTTTTTGGAAATAGTTATCAATTGAAAAATTCAAATCCTTTTCAGCCCTTCTTAAAGCGCCCATATTTGCACCATTAAAGTAATATTCTAGGAGTAATTCGGATATATTTCGATCTCCTAACGATATTAAAGCCTGTAATTTCGCGTTATTAACGATGTTTTTTGGGTTTTTAAATTTAATTGAGACAATGTTTTTTAACGCTACTTCTAAAGTTTTAAGTTTCAATTTTAAAACGCTAAGATTATTTGATAAATAAAAGTGACATTTATTTCCGTAGGGCGTATTTAGCTTAGGAACAAACGGATTAACGTTAACCTTAAGTTCATTCCTCGTAAAACCAATTTTTTTAATGGATTTCAAAAGATTTATAATTTCTAAAACATCCTCATCGGTTTCATTTGGCAATCCTACTAGAAAATAAAACTTTACTTTTTTTATCTTAGATTCTTTAATTTGGTTTAAAACTTGTAAAATCTTCTCGTTAGATATTCTTTTTCCTAAACCGTATCTTAATGATTCTGTACCCGCTTCTGGAGCAATTGTAATCGTTTTAACATCGTTTTTTTCGAATACTTTAATGATTTTAGGCGTGATATGTTCTAAACGAATTGAAGGGATGCTAAAGTTCTTGTTTTTATTGATTATAAACTCACATATTTCAACAAATTTAGGATGGGAGGATATGCACGATCCAATTAGACTAATTTTTTTAAAATTTGAATATTTTATACCATCTTCAATAGTTTTAATTATCTCTTCGTAACTCTTATTTCTAAACGGAGAATTGTGGAAAGAAGACAAACAAAATTTGCATTGATACGGACAACCTCTACTAACTTCAATAAAATAGTTTTCTTCAAATATCTTATTATTATAATTATCATTCTTAGCTAATAATTGAAATTGTGGGGTAGGAGAATCATCTAGATTTTTTAAAACTGCGCGATTTGTTTTGTTATCGAGAGCTGGTATAAAAATACCTTCTATATTTTTTACCCGATTAAGAAATGCTTGAAAATTAATTTTTTTTAATTTGTAATCCATGAAAACGTCAAAAAATATATTTAGATTTGGTTCAGCATCACCGATAAAGAAGAGATCAAAAATATTACTCAACGGTAAAGGATTTGAAGTTACTACGGGGCCTCCACCAATTATGAGGGGATAATTTATTGAGTTATGTAAGTAAGAATCGTGACGTTTTTTTGCTTCTAATGGGATTTGGGATTTGTCTAAAATCCATAAAATATTTCTATAATCGTTTTCATAATGAACTGAGAACCCTAAAATGTCAAAATCTTTAGGTAAAACTTTATTTTCTATACTTCGAAGGCGGTCAATGGAAGATAGATCTTTAGATGCTGGAAATCTTATTTTTTCAGGAAGGTAAATCCGCTCGCATACAGTTCTTTCCTTGGAGTTAATTAAATGATAAAGTAATCTTATTGAATAGGAAGAAATTCCCAATTTATAACTGTTTGGATATATTAGACCAAAAGATAAGTCAACATTCCTCCAATCTTTAATAATTACGCTTTCTTCATACATATAAAAAAACTCTTAAAAGATTAAGAACTTTAAGAGATTATACATTAGGTTCTTGTTCTGATTTTAATTTTTTAATTTCTTCTACAATTAAAGGTAAAATAGTGCCTGTTTTGTGGTGAATTACAACCGCTGCTTTTTCATCCAAATGAGTCGGTTGGTCATTTACAATTATTAATTTTCCCTTTTCCCTTAGCGTATAGAGGGGTAGATCGCATATAGGGGCAACTGAGAGTGAAGATCCCACAATTAACATAACATCTGCTTTTTTAGCTAAAGCTTGAGATTGGAATATTTCAAATCTTGGTAATCCTTCTCCAAACAAAACAACTGAAGGTTTGAGTGGTGCTGAGCAAAATTCGCATTGTGGACCCGTTTTTTTCTCTTTCTTCAATTTGCGATAAATTTGCTCTTTTGTATACGAGGCTTTACAACCTAAACAATTAAATCTATTAATACTTCCATGTACTTCATAAACAATTATAGAGCCCGCTTTTTGATGAAGTTCATCAATATTTTGAGTAATGACAGCTTTAACTAAATCCATCTTCTCGAGTTCTGCAAGAGCATAATGTCCTGGATTTGGTTTTGCTTTGAATAGGTTTGGGGCAATTTTATGTGCCAACTCCCAGAATTTAGCTGGATTTTTTAAAAACGCTTCGATGTTCCCATAAATCTCAGGCTTATATTTTTCCCAAATACCACCGTCCCCTCTAAAGTCAGGAATCCCAGATTCTGTAGAGATTCCTGCCCCAGTTAAAACAATAGCTTCATTAGAATTTAGTATTAGTTCTGCTGCTT
>JAHQWH010000210.1 GCA_029856105.1 Promethearchaeia archaeon
CAATTGTTGGAATAGTTACGAATGGCTGGTTCCTTCCAGATAAAATCAAAGAATTTGGAGATGATATAGATTTTATTCTTATATCTCTGGACTCCCCTAAACCTGAAGAACATGATCAGATTAGAGGGTTGCCTGGATTGTATGATAAAATAATGGATTCTGTTGCTATTGTTAAAGAAAGCTATCCCTTGATTTCACTACAATTTAGCTTTTCAATCAGTAAATATAATATAAATCGTGTTGAGGAAATGATAAATTTATCAGATAAAATTGGAATTCCCGTTGCTTTTAATGTAATAAATACTGTCCGCCATTATTCACATGGTGATGTAGATGAGAAAGGCATACTTTCTGCGAACGATAACGATATTAGTAAAACATTTGAAAGAATTTTAGACGCTAAGAAGAACGGTTCGAAAATATTAAATTCAGAAATGTATCTAAACCATTTTATTGGTGGTAAAAAGCAATACCTATGCCACGCAAAAAAGGTTTTCATGTTTGTAAACTATAACGGAGACATTGAAAATTGTCTTCAAATTGATAAACCTATAGCTAATTTACGACAAACATCTGTTAGTGAAGTGTTACAACTTCCTCAATTTGTTAAATTCATTAAAGAGACCGAGAAATGTTATAGCTGTAATTCTCCCACAATGATCGACACAAGTTATTTATGGGATGATCTGAGATTGTTAACAAAATCAGGAGGTATTTCATTTGGTTAGATTTTTATTATCTCATCTAATAGTATTTCTCTATCAAAAGATTTATTTCTTTCTCTTCCAAACCAAATAATTCAAAAAGGAGTTTATCAATAATTTCTTGAACTAATTGTTGATTATTTTGTTTTGTGGATTCGAATATTTCATTTAATAAAGACCTATTCCTGTCGTTAGAAAAAAGTTCTAATTCAAGAATTCTTTCCTGGATTTCTTTTAATTTATGAGGTTTCTTGACATTAGTGAAGTGAATCATCCATATAGCTAAGAGTTTTATTAAGGATATTTTAAAAACTTCTTCGTCAGATTGAAATAATTGTAAATTTGGAACATATAATTGGTCTTCTAATTTCGTTTTACTTCTTTTGATTGAAATGTTATTAGCTTTAAATAAGAAATTAACTAATTTGGAGTTTAAATAAGCAATAAAAAATATATAATCGACTTTTGTCTCGTCATCTTTCGGCCATAAGAAGTAAGTATCAGAAGTTGCGTAATATATATCTTCTGAATAGCCAAATATGTTCTCTTTTGAGATGTATTTGAAGAAAATTTTTTGGTTTTTATCATATAAAGGCTCAAGATTAGCTATACTTCGCTTGTTGTCAATTCCATTTCTAATTATAAAACTACCCCTTCGAGGAAAATATAAATCTTTAACGTTTTCTTTTGCGTTTGTTAATATCTTTTCCAGTTCCTCTTTGTATTGATGTAAATAAGACGTTAATACGGGAT
Organism: Promethearchaeia archaeon; assembly: GCA_029856105.1. Lineage (GTDB taxonomy): Archaea > Asgardarchaeota > Lokiarchaeia > Sigyniarchaeales > SOKP01 > SOKP01. The sequence goes on from JAHQWH010000210.1 coordinate 1,458, forward strand.
ATTTTTTTTTTAAGAGCTCATTCCTTCTGTTCTTATCTCGATTTTTAAATTCTTCCTTATTGAAGTATATAATATATCCATGAAAACCTTCCATTTTATAGCCATAAGACCTAATGGAACTACTTTTATAAATTTTTTTCAGTCTTTTCTTCTCTTCCTCGTTTAATTTAACAAATTCACCTTTGATTTTGACGAATACTTCGTTATACCTAAATTTTAGATTCTCGTTAGGGTTTAAAATAAAAATCTCGTCTTTAATTAATATCAGTCCATTTCTGATAATAAAATAATCTTTTAAGAAACTAGTTTTACCTTTAACTACACAAAAGAACTTAATTTTATCAACGATATTTTTTACTTCTATTGGATACAAAAGATTCCAACTGCCTTTACTATCTAGTTCTCTGTTAGTTAAAGCAGATTGATATCGCGTAACAAAATTGTGATTTAAGGAGTGTTTCAAGGAATGGTTCAACGTGTCAAAAATAGCCTTATTAGAGTTATTATTAAATTGATTTTGGGTTTTAGAACTTGTAATTTGTACTACTTCTATTTTCCTATTTGTTTTTTTTAGCTTATCGTTTTCTGTCTTCTTTTGAAGCGAAAAAATACAGTTATGCTGTCCAAGAGCATCTCTAAATACTCTTATCCTCGATAAATCAATATATTGAATTAAAAAACACTCGTCTAATATGTGTGGTTTCAATAATTTAATACCAGTTTTTTTGGATTTAGTAATCCAATAATTTGTTGTAATATAAGTAAGAATTCCACCAGGTTTCAACTTAGCTATTCCAAGATGGATAAAAAAATAAAACAAGTCCATATTGCCAACGAAATATTCGTGACAAAAGGGATAATTTTTTATTAAGTTCTGAAAAACTTTTGCGTTATAATTTTGACCTAAGTAAGGCGGGTTTCCAATTATAACATCGAATTTTTCGTTAATATCAGAACCTAAAAAATTTTCAAAACGAAAATGAACGTTAGGATAATTTTTAACCAATTGCGATTTTAAACAATTATCAATTTCATACGCAGTAATGTTTGTGAGATTATATTCTAATAAATTTTTTAAAAAAATGCCCTCCCCTGTTGCAGGATCGAGAACCTTTAAATCGTTAATTGCAATACTAAATTTATCTTCATAGTTTAAAGTTTTAATTAGCTCGAGAACATTTGAAACCATAAACTTAGCGATATGGCTAGGCGTAAAAATTTGTCCAATTATGGCGTTTTGTTGTTCTATATCCTTTTTTGTATCCATCTAATCTTAATATTAGTTTATAACCTCTAAAAAGGTGATGTTTTTCTAAAAAGAAAGGAAAAAAAAGAAAAAGCTTTTTGTATTACTGTTAATGGTCGTGATTATGCCCGTGTTGCTCCATTTTTACGTTAACTGGTTTTAGAGAACCGATAGCCCAGCCAGTGACTTCGTTTAATGAAGGATGAATGACCATGGATCTGTAAATAGGCATAAAAGATCCTCCTTCTGGACACGCGCGCGATAATTTAGGGATATCTTCCTCCCTAGAAGATTCTGGTAAGACACATGTAAATCCAGAATTCATTAAATAGACGAAAGGTTGCACCAAGATCGCTGCGTGTGGTCCAACAACATGAGCGCCTAAAATTCTATAGGACTTATCGACAACTAATTTGACGAATCCGTCGTCGTCATCGTTATTACTGAAGCCCATAGCGTAGCCCTTTGCTACCGTGGAATATTGTTTTATAGCAATGTAAATTTCGTAACCTTTATCAATAGCTTCCTTTTCCGTCATCCCTACGTGGCCAACTTGAGGATAAGTAAAAATTGCCCAAGGGACTGCCGAATAATCTACAGATTTTCTCTGTTCTTTTGGAGCAAAAATATTATTAGTACATACCTCTGCTTCGTAATTCGCTTTGTGTCTAAACTGATAACGCCCATTAGCATCACCTATGCACCAAATATTCTTTTTATTCGTTTCTAGATATTGATTGGTTGTTACCCATCCGCGATTATCTATCTGAACGCCAGTTTCTTCGACATTTAGGATGTCTGCGTTTGAGCGTCTCCCCGTAGCTACGAAAATTTCCTCGCCCTTAACTTCTTTCGTCTCACCTGTATTAACATTTTCTACAACAACAACTTTTAAATTACCCTCTTTTCTGACTTTAACTGCCTTGTGATTTGTTAAAACAGTCATGTGTTTTCCAAAGCTCTTTTCGAGAAGCACACTAATTTCTGGTTCTTCGGTTGCTACTAATCGCGGTAGCATTTCTATTATAGTAACATTAGTCCCCATAGCTGAGAAAATATGGGCGAATTCAGCAGCAATTACACCCCCTCCGATAATTATGAGAGTTTTCCAAGGCTTTACGGGGAATTTTTCGCCAAAAAAGCTTCTATTGGTTATGTATCCTATTTCTTCTAAATCATCTATTGAAGGGATAAAAGACCGACTACCGGAAGCGATAACGAATCGTTCTCCTTTAAATTTTCCAAGGCTCTCCTTTCCATCGATCGATTTTACTTCCATCTTGTAATCTCCAATAAATTCTCCAACTCCACGATACAACTTAAGATTTGGAACATGCGCCAATCCCTGCTCCATTTCCTTACTCTCGTCGATTTGTGTCCACATTCTTTTAGCTATTAAATCCCAATCTATTCTTTCTACTTTAAATTCTACACCAACTTTGCTAGCATGTTGAGCTTCACGAATTAAATCAGCTGGATGGACCAAAACCTTCGATGGAATACAACCGCGCGTTAAACAAGTACCACCTAGTTTGGTATCTTCTATTAAAGCACATTTTAGCCCCATTTGCAGACCCGTGTTTAAGACGTTTAAACCGGCTCCAGACCCAATAACAACTAAATCATAATTCTCCATAAATTCAATTTTACCTATATCACTTTTAAAGTTTTTACTAATTTTTTATTGATTACTCGAAAAATTAGACTTATTAGGACATTTTGCTCCTATTTGAATAGTTTTAAAGCGGTAATAAAAGAAGATTATAATTTACTTTCGCATTTTAATAAAACCGCCAGATTTCATTAACGCACAAGGTTTAAGGTATTTTTTACCGCTTATTTTAACAAACTCTTCTAACATTTCAGACCATTTTTCGTAATTTCTTTTTCCAGGACCAAAAGGTCCGGGGATGCTCGTTCCAGTCAACATCACATCATCAATAATTTTGTATCCAGAAACAATACTATCTTCTAAAAGCTTGCATCCCTCATTTAACATTATGGCCATTGACATTTCAGGATTATAAATGCCTGCTTTTCTATCTAAATTTATTTTTGGTTTCCCACTCGTCCAATTGTAAAACCCTCTTCCTGTTTTTCTCCCCAAATTCCCCTCCCTTACGAGATTTGTTAGAACTTTACCAGGGCTAAAATCGGGAGAGAAAACTTTTTCATAACTTTTCAAAACATTGTAAGAAACATCTACGCCAAGATAGTCGGTCAACTCGCACGGCCCCATTGGAACTAATTTCCTTGCTTCAGCATCGGCATCAATTTGTTCCCATGGAATACCTTTCTCGAAAGCTTGATCAACCACCCAATTAAAATATATAATTTGTGGAGTGAGTAATCTATTTGCAATAAATCCGGGACTCTCTTTCTGAATTCTCACGGAAAGACGTTCTCCTTTGAGACAAGGTAGCTTTTTACCAATTAGTACTCCAATATCCAAAGCTTCTTCATTTGTTTTTTCACCTCTCATTACTTCAACGCAGCATTGAAGGATAACCGGAAGGAAAAAATGCATTCCTATAACTTTTTCGGGTCTATTTGAATCTTCGGCGATCTCTGTTATTCTAAATGTAGATGTATTTGAGGCCAAAATACAGTGAGGAGGCGAGTTTTCCATAATAATTTTACAAACTTTTTTTTTAATTTCTATTTTTTCAACGACCGCTTCAAATACGAAATCAACCCCTTTAACCGCAGATGTTAAATCTATTGATTTCTTGCATCTTGCCATGATATTCGAAACGGATAATCCTTCTCCTAATTTGCCTTTTGCTTCAACTTTTTTTAAACCTTCTTCAATTTTAGCTAAGCCATTGTTAACAATATCGTCTTTAATATCAACTAAAGTTACATTATATCCAGCCATTAAAGCAACTTGGGCAATGCCATAACCCATAACTCCCGCTCCAACAACAGCAATGTTTTTTATATTACTTATATCAACCATTTTTTTTTCTAACTCTTAAAATTGAGATATCTATTTTAAATATACTCATAAATATTAAACATTTATGTTAATGAATTAAATCTGGAAATGTTCTCTTTGAAAAATAGATTAAAGTTTATTTCCTCTTTTTCTGAGATAAGTACACATATCTCAGCATTAGGATTACCATTATGCCTTATAGTAAAATGCAATTATATAACGATGAAAATTAAAAAAAAAGAATGAATAAGACAAAAAAAATAAGAAAGATTTATTAAATTCTATCCTTCGATAATATCCTTTAGTTTAGGGAATATTCGGGGGTAATGTACAGCCATGCAATGGATTCCATCAATAAGATTTTTCCGCTTAAGCTCACCAATGAATGGTTTGAAAAGTTCATAATTGTATTGGTCATACAACTCCTTTTTCTGTTTTTTGTCGGTGACATCCTTCTTTACGCTCTTCCACTTAGCCAGAATCTCCTTAGGGACGCTAACGCCTGGAACAAAAGTATCGAAACCTTTAGCAATTCCATACGACTTCATTGGAAAGATTCCGAGCAGGATAGGTACTTTATACTTCCTGATTCCTGTTAGAAATTCTATCGTGCGATCAAGATCGTATACTACTTGAGTTTGTATAAATTCACAACCCGCTTCTGCTTTTCTACCAATTTTCAAGACTTCTGGCCCCATTGGATCAGAATTAGGATTTGCTGCGCCCCCCACATGCAGTTTTGGAGGATCTTCAATCTCGTAGCCATTGATAGAACCTTTATCAACCATTTCTCGTACAAGTTTAATTAAAGTTGCTGAATCAAGATCGAAGACTGGTTTAGATTCGGGCATGTCACCCATTGCCGTGTGATCTCCAGTGAGAGAGAGAATATTGTGAATACCTAGAGCCTGAGCGCCCATGATCATACCGGCAATACCTAATTTATTAACATCTCTCACGGTCATCTGCCAAACGCATTCCAAGCCGGCAGCTTTTTGAATTAAATGTGTGGCTGCCATAGAATTTATTGTCACGATTCCTAAAGGACTATCTGTTACATTTGCAGCAATAACATACGGAGCCATCTGCTTCGCTTCTTCGATCGTATGGGAAAGGTCACAAGTCTTTTCTGGTTCGAGTTCGCCGGTCAATATGAAATCGCCCTTTGCGAGAGCTTCTCCTAACTTTGAATATGATTTTACTTCTGTCATTTTCACATCTACCTCCATACTACCTCTCTTTGATGACCAATATCACTCCAATCTAAGGGGTCTCTTAATTTTGCGAACAAATCTAAACGTCCTAATTCTTTTAAGCGATTATAAATCAATACCCATCCACAATCCTTCTCGTAATTGCCCACTTCACATTTTCCGTCTACCATTCCGCCACAAGGCCCATTCATAAGCGATTTAGCGCAGGTTGTTATCGGACAAATTCCACCAGTTTCGTTTAATAAACATTGTCCACACCCCTGGCAGCGCATATAGAAACGTCCGATGCGTTCTGTCTCGCCTATAAACTCCGTGTTATTAGCCGTGAAAACTGGTATTGTTGGGTGAGTTTTTGAAAGAACTGTAATAATTGACTGTACTCCTAAACCGCAAGCTAGCGTTAAAATAGCGTCAGATTTCTTAACATCATCATCAATAACTCGTAAATCTTTTTTCATCACACGGTTATCACAAACATCGTCGCTCACTATTGCATTAGTAACATTAAAGCCTCTTTCTTTTAGTTTTGCCGACCATTCTTCAGCCCCTTCAGATCCTCCAGTTTGACAGAGAGCCGCGCAAACCCCACAGCTCACGACTAGTATGTTTTTAACTTTAAAATTGTTAAGTGCTTCAAAAACTTCTTCCTCTGGTTTTTTCGTAGTTATTACAACCATAATTCTTAACTCTTTTTTATAATTTTATTAGATTTTAAATTTAAATTACTTGTGATAAATAAATTAATGAAATTATTAAAATTTAATTTTTTTAGATCAAAGGTAAACATTTTTTATGACTAAATTTATTGTCATATTGATAATTATTATATTTTTTATGACGATTTTCTAAATAATCGTCAAAAATATCAACATAATGATCAGATTTAAAAATTATTATTATTAAAATTGATGAATTTAAGAAGATAAAAACTTAAAGATAAGAAAGATGTGGATTCAAATACAAAAAATCCATACCCATTTTTAAAGAAACGATGTAAAATGTTATTAAAAAAAATAAAATAAGAAAAAATAATATTTTCTATTGTTAAATTAAACCCATATATAAAAAAGACCATTAACCAATCAAGTAGGGAAACATTTTGGCTAATGGAACCGCTAAACCGCCAAGTAAAGAGCCGATAGAGGTCAATTTTTTTAAATAGGTTTTCATATCTTTAGTAACTTTTATTGTCCTCGTTTTTCCTTCAATAATCGTGCCATCAGAAGACATTAAGAATATTTGAATCGTTTGTTCTCCCGTTTGTCTTGGCTCTAAAGTTAACCAAGTCGAGTCTCCGTTTTCTATCATGGTTGATAACACCCCTACGATATCAGTACCTTCAGAAGAGATTAAAGGAATGGGTTTCTCTGGGATTAAGAAGACCCCTCTACCTTCAACCTTGATTGCTAAATTTAATTCGCTAGGTTCAAAGCCGGGAGCAACTACTTTTATAGTGTATTTTTTATCTTCTGGGGCATTGTTGTAGAGAAAGATCATAATATTTAGTTCAGCATTCAAAAATACCACTTCTTGGGCTGAGGAATCCATATATATCGGATCCTTTGAAACGCGTTCAATATTATCAGCGAGTTCTAATTGAAGTCTATCAATGATGTTGAAGAAGCCCGGATTGTATTTTTTGATATAAGCAAATAGTTTATAGACATCGGTAGTAGAAAAATACCACGAATTCTCAATTAGTAGTCCCTTTTCGACGTCAAAATCCAGCGAGTTAACGTCAATAATTTCTGCCAGTTCTCGGGTAAATTGCTCTTTGGCTAATACATTTTGATATCTTAAATAATATAAAAACAAAAGCGATTCAATTGCAAAAGTTACTGGGATTTCTCCTTCTTCTTGCTCTTTGATTTTTTGAATAAAGGAGGGCGTCAAAATTTTGTTAATCCCTGCTAAATATTCGTCCCATTTGAGGAATGTAACAGGATCTAAATGATCGGAAAATACTTCTCCAAAAAAATTGTCCAAAAATATACTATGAGACGTGGGCTTGTAGAAGTCTTGTAGGCCGTTTACATCGTGGATGTTCAAATTCAGACTTCTAATTAACAGCGCTAATCCAAAACCTACTAACGACAATCCAACAGCGGCAAAACCGATATCAAAAAGCGTAGGCACTAATAACATGACAACGAATAGAACCAGTGAGAGTATACATACGAATCCTATTATTTTAATTAAGTTTGTGACTCTCTTGACGCTGTTAAAGAGTAAAACAAAACCATCAAGGCTGTCAATTGGTCTCCCTCTTTTTCTCTCGAAATTCAATCTTGCCTTAAGAGACGCAGTAGTTTTAATTCCACCTAAGATAAGGATAGCCGAGTTTACGCCATAAATTGATAGTATAATTATAAACACATATCTTAGGGTTAAATCAAGAAGAGCAATGTTAAGCAATGCTAACAAAGCCATTAGAACGAGTACGATAGGTAAGACATATAGAAGTAATTTTCCCCATTTAGTCATATATCTTACTAATTTCCCTTGAGTTCTCTCTTTTTTAACTATTTTAACTAAATCTTTATCTAATCTTCTTTCCATTTTATAAATCATCTGTTTAAATTCTGTAATACTTAATAATTATATAGTTAGAATAATAGAAAACGTACTTTAAAATTTTAATGAAAATATTTCTTTTGATTTCTTACAATATTATCGTTATTAAAAACTAAATACCAATTAAGGTATTGATCAAAAAAGAAAAATTAAAAAAAAGAATTAGTAAATAAGCTATAAAAATTCTTTAAGTTGTAAGTTTTTGATCATTTTTTACCAACATTTTTTAGTATTTTTATAACCTTTTCCTTACAATTTTTTAATAATAGTGCGGAAAAAATCGTAGAAAATCTGGAAAATGTCGTTTTTCAATCGTTTTTAAATCCTCAAAGTTAATAGGAGGGATTTTTTTCCCCCAAAAAGTAAGGATTCCTTTTTCAATCGTTATATGTTCAGAAAAAGTTAGATTTTCAAAGATTCGCCCGATCTCGTAAAATGGGGTAAGGAAATTTTCCCATTATATTTATATACTAATTTATTCTTAAAGTAATTAATAATAAAAAAATAAAAATAAAACAAACTCGGAGTGAAAAAAAAATATGGAAATATTAAACCTTCAAGAAAAAGTTTTAGACCTTTCTAACGATCAACTAAAAAGTATTTATTCAGCAGCTAGTAGAATAAGTCAAGATAGTATTGAGGAATTAACACCTATCCTATTGAGAATATGCTTAAACTGCGAGACAGGTGTTTTAAAAGACGAGCTCGGGCGAGTTATCTTTCATTTACAGAAGACAGAGAGATTGGATACTCGAATTGGTCTTGAAAAACTTTTACATGGAGCATTAAAAGTAAACGCTAAAGAAGTATTTAGTCTTCTTGAATCTGGTGCGCCAGATGCTAAAGATTTGTCTGAAAGAATAAAATCAATTTTATAATGAAAAACCTTTTTTTTCTAATCTTATTTTATTTTAATAATGTCTAATAAAGATAATCAATCTGATTTAGATAAAGCTTGGGAGCATTACAAGAAAATACGAGAAGCTCTTACGGGTTTATACGAAATTTTGGATTTTAATTTAGAAAAGGACAATATTTTTTACCAATGTGCGCTCGACAACTTAGAAAATTTAAAAGACACGATTATCGACTTATTAAAAAAGGATTATAATCCCTCCGAAATTAAAATAAAATTGAGAGAGTTAGAATTCGATATGAAGAAAGAGCTTTTTTTTGAAAAAAAAGAAAAACAAAAATAAATCGTTATAGAGAAAGAGTATTTAGATTAATCTTAAGTTTATTTTTGACAATTTGGTATTATTGTTTAATAGTTCAATATTTCGCATTCAATTTTATTTATAAAGACTGTTGAGTTTTTTTAATATTAATATTAATTAAAATTAATATTAAAAAATTAAATATTAATGAAGTGAATGTGAAATGCTTATTCTAGAAGGATGGATAGATGGCATAACTGCGTCCGGAGTTGTTATTTTTGGATTAATATTTGGATTATTCTTCTTATTTAAATCGCAAAAATCTGGTGCTAGGATTTTAACTTTTTTAGGTTTAGTAAATATTTTAGCAGGACTTATGTATTTAGGTGTCTTTACAGATTTTTTAGTTGTTCTTGCAACGGAAAACAATTTAGATAATACTACTGGCTTAGTTGGAATATTAAGTTACATTTGGTTCGCACCTGCGATGATAATCGCCCTTTATATCGGTGCTGAACTCCTAGTACCAAAGAAAAAGTGGTATCTTATGTTCATAATCTTCATTTTAAGCGTTATATTTGAAGTGTTTTTCATCTTAGATCCAATGGGCACTTTTAATTTCGTTGATCCAGAATTTCCAGGGGAGACATTAATTGATTATAACGTAAACATGTTTACTCCGGCAGGTATTATAATGGCAATTTTATTATTAGCCGTTTTAGTAATACTTGGCTTTGGGTTCTTAATAAAAAGCATCAAGTCTGGTGGTGTATTAAGGAAAAGATTTTTTCTCTTATCAATGGGATCTATATGCTTCTGTATTTTCGGATTAATGGAAGGATTAACTGCTCCAGGATTGATGGTAATTTTTGTTAGAATCGGATATTTAACTAGTTTTTGGCTAATGTATTACGGGCTAAAAACTTAAATTTCTTTTTTTTCATTTTTTCATATTAAAATGCAAAAATTATTTGTATTGTATTCAGTTTTTTTCTATTAAATTACAAAAATTGGTCTATAGTTGTTTTTTATTAGAAAGAATCATTAATTTTATTAGGACTTACAGTCTAAAATATATTTAATGACACTCAATTATAATTATTGTTAAAATATGAGTAAAACAAGTTTAAAAAAAGAATTTCAAATAAATAATGATTCTACCATTATTGATATTCAAGACATTAAGAAGTATTTCAAAGATGTTAAAGCCGTAGATGGACTCTCTTTAAAAGTAAAGAAAGGAGAATTATTTAGTATTCTGGGTCCCAATGGTGCTGGAAAAACAACCTTAGTTCGAATGTTAACAACTATCTTAACCCCAACCTCAGGGAATGCTTACATAAAAGGGCACAGCTTAAAAACAGAAAAAAGTGCAATTGTTAGATTTATTGGTGTTTCCCCTCAAGAAGTTGTATTATATGATGTTTTAAGAGCTGAAGAAAACGTAGAGTTTGTTGCTCATATGCATGGAATATCAAACAAGGAGACTAAAGAAAAAGCAAAAATCTTATTAGAAAAATTTGGTATTGCAGGTCGTAAGACTTGGTCAAAAAATTTCTCAGGTGGAATGAAGCGCCGATTGAACCTTGCTATGGCTTTAGTATTCGATCCTGAAATTCTCTTTCTTGATGAGCCTACTGCTGGTCTTGATCCTCAAGCAAGGCGATTTGTTTGGGATTATATTCGTGAATTAAAGAGTAAAGATATTACGATTATTCTTCTGACACATGATATGGTGGAAGCAGATTCTCTTAGTGATCGTGTGGCAATAATCGATCGTGGTAAAATAATTGCTCAAGGAACACCTACCGAGTTGAAAGAAAAACATGGAAGTGACAATGTGTTAGAGATATCATTTATTGAGCAAATAGATTTGAATAATGTAAAAAATAGTTTAGGAAAAATCTCATTTGTAACTAATTCAAAAGAAATTATTAAAAAAGGAAGAAAAACACTCCTAATATCTTTCAAAGGTGGTTTGAAAGAATTTATCCACATTCTCCAGTCGGGATTTATTAATAATATTAATGAGGTTGAAAATCTGAAATTTCGCCAGAATTCTCTTGAAGATGTATTTTTAAACTTAACAGGAAAGAGGTTAAGAGATTAAATGAAATTACTGGATAATAAAGCAATTCAAATTGCTATTAAAAATTTCAAGGATAAAATTCGTCATTGGCAATATGTATTTTTTTCTCTCGTACTTCCAATCATGTTTACTATTATGTTTTACTTTATGCTTGGAACGGAAGAGCTCCCCTCAGGTAAAACGGCTTTCGATTATGGTTTTCCTGGCATGATAACTTATGCAACTGCCATTGGAACTATGAACGCAGCAATTATGTTTGCAGGAGAGAGAAGTTCAGGTATGCTTAGTCGATTAGACACAATGCCAACTGGTAGAAAAAATATGTTCTTAGGAGCTTTAATTTCTGAATCTATCTTTTTATCGCTTCAAATCATCATTATGTTCGTTATTGGATATGCAATTCTTGGTTTATATTTTGAAAGTCCGCTAGCTTTACTTTTTGGTTTCTTAATTGCAGTTCTTTTTGGTATTTCCTCTGTAGGTTTAGGTATAATAATTGCTAGTATGTCAAAAACAGTTGAAATAGCAAATGCATTTTCATTGTTGTTTTTTATGGTAATTATTTTCCTTTCAGGAAGTTTGATGCCGTTCGATAGTCCAATCGTCTATTTCACGCCTCCATTCTGGGCAAAACAAGTATATTTGCAAATTGTTGTAATGGGACACGGATTAGGTGAGAATTTGTACAGCAGCTCATTAATAGGCTCTTCTGCTGAGGTCATCCCAATTTCTTTATTAGGTGGATTATTGATTGTCGTAGCCTATACAATTGTATTTATAATAATAGGTATTATCATATTCCAGAAAAAAACCAAATTTTAGTATGAAAACTTCAAAAACCTATTCCTTTATTTTCCATTTCTTAAGTTTATCAACAGGCTTAGGTAGATGCCCTTCTAACCATTCAGCCGCATCATCTGGGATAAAGTCCTTTGATTCACACTCTATCACCCAAGATAAAAATTCTTGAGGTCCACCATTCATATATGGTGGGGGAGAAACGGGTTTAAATGATGTAGGTAACCTCTCCTCTACAGATACATAATTTAATACGTGACCAAGCTCTTGAACAACATTCCACGCTAAAGCATGTTCTATATCAATTGTAAATTTAACCCACCAAAAATCCCCTTCAACGCCACTTCCAATAGAATTACCAATCGAGGGGACTTTCTTGAGAAATTGGAGCAATTTGTCAAACAATTTATCTTCCATATTGACTTGAAAACGCCCTAATATTTAAAATTATTTGGAGAGTGAAGATATTATTTAACGTACTTTATTATTCACCATTATGTTCATTGAACTCGTTAGGTTTAGCTCCACAAAATACCTCAATTTTAAAGAATTTCATCTCTTTATTACAATTTTCGCATTAATATGTACCTGGTTCTTTATTTTCAATAACTAAATTACATTCCTTACACGCGATTGCTTTCATATTAAATCTATCTATTTTTTTTTTTTCTTTTAATAATTTTAAAAGGCAAATTAAAAATTGCTTTCTTAATTTTTTCAAACAAGTATTAATTATCGATTACTTGGTACTAATTTTGTACAAATTTAAATCTGAAGTCAATAAAATTGACGATGTCTATCGAATTAAAATTGACGTTCCATTTGCCGTAAAGTTCGTTTGTCTTTACCTTTTTAAATTTAATGATCAATACATTCTAATAGATGCTGGTTTAAATATGGGAAATTGGAGTAAACTTCTTTTTTCAGCGCTTAACGATTTAAATATAACAATTGGAGATATTGATTATTGTTTTATAACACATATTCATATGGATCACATAGGATTAGTAAAAACCCTTAAACGCAAAAACCCAAATCTGAAAATAGTGATGAACGATATAACTCATAAAGTTTTGAGATGGGAAACAAACGATTCAACTATGGAAGAGGTAAAAGCCGAAGCTAAAAAAGTTGCAAATCTGATGATAAAATATGGAATTAGCGAAGAAAAAGGGAAAAGAGTGGTTCAATTTTTTACTTTTTGGCCGAAACTTCTGCGCTACCAAAAACCAGATGTAATTGTGCGCGATAACGATAGATTTTTGGATGATTTAGAAATAATTTGGACACCAGGTCATAGTTTTGGCCACACTTGTATCTTTAATGCTAAAAAGAAATATCTCTTTGCTGGAGATCACATCTTATCGAGAATTACTCCACACATCGGGAATTTCTTGATTCCTAATACTCTTAAGGAAGAATATGAGAAGTACGATTTTGATAACATTTTAGAACATTATCTAAACTCGCTGGATCGAATTGATAAGTTAAATACAAAGATAATTTTCCCTGCTCATCAAAACATAATATATAATCCACACGAGCGTATTTTAGAGATAAAGAGACATCACGAGAATAGGTTATCTGAAATCTCGAATTTAATTAAAGACAAGCCTATGACGCCATTCAAGATTTCTCAAATTCATTTTGGAACGGATTTAGACGAATTGAATTCATTTATGGCTTTAAGCGAAGTATTAGGGCATCTTTTTTATCTGGAAAAGCAAGGAACTGTGCAAAAATTTGAAAAAAGCGGAAAAATTTATTATAAAAATTAAATTAGTTTAGAAGTAGTAATCATTAAAATATCAAAACTACATTATTGTATAAAATTTTAAATTGTATCCTTTCTAAGTTATTTAATAAGTAAATAAAGATAATTTTATAAATATTATAGAGGGTGATTGTTGATTTCAATATTATTTTCTCCAATTAAAATTGGAGATTTGGAACTTCAAAATAGATTTGTGCGATCCGCTACCTATGAAGCCATGGCTAAAGAAACAGGAGAAATAACCAACGATTTAATTACAATGTATCAAAGATTGGCTAAAGCTGATATAGGCTTAATAATATCCGGTTATATGTTTATTCATCCCAAAGGAAAGGCAATGAAACTGCAAGTTGGAATTCATAACGATGATATGATGCCCGGATTGAAAAATTTGGTCGATAATGTTCACTCTAATGGAGGGAAAATAGCATTTCAGATAGTTCATGCAGGGATGCAGTCTTATAAGGAAATATTAGGAATGCCTCCAAAAGGTCCTTCTGCTGGAATTAGAAGTCCAATAACACTTAAAAAATCAAAAGAAATGAATGAAGATGAAATAAATGAATCAATCCAAGCTTTTCCCAACGCAGTTGAAAGAGCAATACAAGTTGGGGTTGATGTAATTCAACTTCATGCTGCTCATGGGTATTTAATAAATCAATTTCTATCTCCTTATTTCAATAGGAGAACAGATAAATGGGGTGGCTCTGATGAAAATAATTTTAGGTTTTTTAAAGAAGTAATAATAAAAACTAAAAAAACATTGCCAAAAGAAATTCCACTCATAGTAAAACTAAATGTAAATGATTTTAAAGAGGAAGGAATAACACCAGCACTCGCAATTAAATATACAAAATGGCTTGTTGAGTTGGGAATTGATGGATTGGAAATCAGTTGCGGTTCGCCTCATTATGCTACATATAATATGTGTCGTGGAAGAGTTCCCCTTGAAGAATATCTCCAGTTTCTACCAAGTTGGCAGAAACCTTTAGCTAAATTAATGTTTAAGAAAATGATCGGAAAATTTGGATTTGATAAACCATATAATGTTGATGCCGCAAAAGCTATCAAAACAGCGCTTAATAGTACTCCACTCATGGTTGTTGGAGGCATACGAACATTAAAAGAAATGGAAAATATTTTGGATAATAATTATGCAGACATGATTTCTATGTCTCGACCATTTATTAAAGAACCGTTCCTGGTAAAAAATCTAAGAGAAGGAAAGATAAATAAAACTAGTTGTGAATCTTGTAATCGCTGCTTAGCTGCTGTAGCATGTCATATTCCCGTTAAGTGTTATGTAAATTCATTTCCTAATAAAAAGTAATGATATAGATAAATAGCTTTTATTGAATATAGAAAGAGAACTGGTATGTTAATTACAAAAGTTAAATGTTAGTCAAAAAAGTAATTTGATGGAAAAGATCTCTTTAAATAGGCAACCATTCGTCGCGATTGGTCGTCTTTATCGGCTTTAAAACCACACAAATTCTTTCTACGCTTTTTACATCGTTACGCCCTCGAAAATTTTCAACAAGCGCATCTAATTCGCTAATCTCTGGAACGTTAACCTTTATTAAAACGCCACATTGGCCTGCGAGAAAATAAACCTCCTCGCATTGAGGGATAATCTGCGTTTCTCTTATCAATTCTTTAATTTCCGATTCGTTATTGGGAATTACCGTTAGGAAAGCAATTATACATCTCTCGTCATCTCTACATATTCGAATCGTAAATTTTTCGATAACTTTTTCGTCTTGTAATTTAATAACGCGTTTTCTTACCGTTGATTCGGATAAGTCAACCTCTTCGGCAATTTCTCGATAAGGACGCCGTGAATCTTCGATAAGCATTTCTAAAATACGTTTGTCTTTCTCATCTAGGTTTTTCATTTCTATTCTTTCCTATTATTTTTTTTTGTTTACAAAGTATAAAAAAATTTTTAATTAAAATTTTAAAAAAATTATATTATTAGTTTTACTTTGAATTATTTTACGTATTCTGGGTATTCTCCGAGCAAAGGTGCGAAAAGTCTTTCGTACTCAACTGCCATACAATGAATACCTGCTGCTTTAGTAGTTTTCTTGATCTCTGCAATAAAAGGCTTGAAAAATTCGATGTTTATCTTGTCAATAGCTGCATATTTACCAGGCTTATTTCCTTTATTATCCTTTTCTGCTTTTTTAAGAGCTTTCAAAAGATCTTTTGGAACGCTAACTCCAGGAATATAGTTATCAAAGTACCAAGCTATTCCGTGACTTTTTAATGGAAAGAGTCCAAGAAGCACTGGAACATTGTATTGTTCTAGATCTTTTAGAAAATCTTTTGCGTCGTCAATATCAAACGCTGTTTGCGTTTGGATAAAATCAACACCACGACCAACCTTACGACCAACCTTCAGGATTTCAGGTTCGCGAGGGTTACTGTTAGGGTTAGCTACGCAACCAAAATTCATTTCTATTTTGCCTCCTATTAACTCGTTTCCCTCGTAGTCAGTTCCTTCGTCAATCATAATAGAAAGCATTTCACAGAACTGTGTGCTATCAATGTCGTAAACTGGGCGGCCTTTTTTGTGATCTCCAAGAGCCGTATGATCCCCTGTGAGAGTGAGAATGTTTTTTAGCCCCAAAATTGCTCCAGATATTACATCCCCAAAGAGTGCGACTCGATTTCGATCCCTAACTGTGACTTGCCATACTGCTTCAATTCCCGCTTCTTCTTGGACTTTAAAGCTTGGAACCAATGACGACATATAAGCATCGCCTTGTGGACCGTCCGTTACGTTTGCTGCTACGATTCTTTTAGTTTTTTTCATTTCCTTTGCGGAATGGATAATCTCACTAAGATCCAGAATTTTCTTTGGCTCTAGCTCACCAGTGAAAACAAAATGACCCGCTTCGATCGCTTTGCATAATTGACTATACGCCTTTCTTTTTGCCATTTAATTTTCCACCTCATTTTTTTCTTCTTCGTTAGTATATTCCTTATTGATAACTAAGTATCCAGGACTGGTAGACGTGCGAAAGTCCCTTGGAGGTCTGTACTTTTTAAAGAGATCAAGTCTATTAAATTCTTTTAACCTTTCCCAAATGCGCACCCAAGCGCAAGGAATCGTGTAACCGCCTACTTCACACATTCCGTCGACCATTCCTCCACAGGGTCCGTTACTTAAATGTTTAGCACATCCAGCCCGTGGACATAATCCCCCCGTCTCTCCAATTATACAATCTCCGCACTCTTCACAGTATTCAATGAAATTATTCTCACCGCTGTTTTGTACGCCTCCAAACATGCTATTTTGGGCGGGGAAAGTTAACTTACTGGGAAGTACTTTATTCAGCATTACGACACCAAGGCCACAAGCAAGAGAAACTATAGCTTCGTAGTCGTCGATGTAAGGTCGCACTGTTGTTGCTGCGATTCTATCGTCACATTGTCTTAATACCGTTATTGCTTTCCATATTAACTCCTTACCTTCAGTTCGGGCTTTTAATTCTAAAAGTTGTCCAAGAACTTTTGCTTCATTTATGGATCGAGGAGGTTGACAGCAACCATCGCATCCAGCTATTAATATCTTGTTATAGCTCTTAACCATTTCATAAATTTCGTTTATGTCTTTTAGTTGTGTAATTATCATATCATACACGCTTTTTTATTATTGTTTTTTCAGATTTTATTAGATTTTTATTATTTTGTTTAAATCGTAAAAAAATTTTAGTATTATATTTTTAATTTTTCCATTAATTTCGTTGGTTTTACGCTTCGTTGTTTCAAAGATAGCTTTGCTGTATCGACTCCAAAAGCGATTGCCATTAATTCTGCTAGATATAGAACTGGAATATCGAGTTCTTTCTCACTTTTTCTGGAGACTAATTTTTCTTTTCTGTCATATTGACTAGCACAAGCGGGACAAACAGCAACCATTCCATCTACTTCTTTGTCGAGATTTTTTAAGTCTGTCATTTTTTCTTCGACTAAGTTCATTCCTATCTCGTCTTGTAATCTAGCGCAGAACCCACAGCATTCGAGTTTAGCTGCAAATTCTAGGGGCGAAGCTCCTATAGCTTTTAGTATTTTATCCATGCTTTCAGGCCGTTCGGGATGATCAAATTGCATTATTTTTGAAGGTCTTATAAGATGACAACCATAATGTGAAGCAATATTTAAACTATCTAACGGTTTAACAACTTTGCTTTTAATCTTCTCAAGCATCTCATCTTGGCTAAACAATTCTGCGAAATGAAAAACTTTTGAAGTCCCCTTATATTCGATTCCAAGCTTGCTTAGAACAGTATTAACTCTATCAAATGCTGCCTTATCTTCTTCTAATAAAACATGGACTGTTTTTAAGGTCTCAAAACATCCAGAACATACGGTCATGATGTCTAATCCAAGTTTTTCGGCAATAGCTAGATTTCTCGCTCCTAATGTTAACCAAGTATCAATATTGAGCGATTGAGTTGCTACAGGATCGGGACAACAACCCGCTCCCTCCATTTCCTTATACTCTATTCCTAAGATTTTAGAGATTTCTCGAAAGGCTTTTTCAAAGTGTGGCATTTTCAAAGGGATTGTACACCCTAAATACAACGCATATTCCATCATTTTTCATCCTCCTCTGATTTTTTTATTAAGTTTCCTAGTCCAGTCTCCCTAATTATGAATTGAATCTCATCTAAGTTAGGACCTACGATTTGTGGTAAATCCATCTTGTTTCTTCTTCTGTCTATAGTAGTTTTCATTCCGCCCGTATAAGGTACTACAAATCCATTATTATAAATCGTATTTATCGTAGCAGAATATTCTATTGGCACGTTTCCTTCTTTCACTGCCAAATTTCTTAAAAGCGCTAAGATAAACGAATAATCTACATTCTTTGGACATCTTTCTGTGCACCGATGACATAGTGAGCATGTCCATATAGCGTTGCTCGATAAAACTTCTTCTCTCAATCCTAGAAGGCATGAAGCAACAACTCTATGAGGTTGTAAATCGACGTATTCCGTTACTGTGCAACCAGAGCTACATACTCCGCATTGAATACACTTTAATAAAGATTTTGTCCCCACTTTTTCGCTAATTTCGTACCTAAAATTGTGATCTAAATCTTTAGATTGTTTTACAACTTTATCAGACATCTTTTAAGCACCCTCCTTAGCTTTTTCTTTTTTTTCAATTTTATCACCTGTTTTACTAAGTGGTCCAAATGCTTTCACTTCATTAACAAAATCGGTAATAACTTGAGAGAAACGTTTACCTTCGCTAGCTGATACCCATTCAAGTCGGTAACGTTCGGGATTAATTCCTACACTTTCTAAAGTTTCTTGAATCTCATTGTAACGCCTTAACATGTCGTAATTGCCTTCTATATAGTGACAATCTCCAATGTGGCATCCACCAACAATCACTCCGTCAGCACCTTCCAAAAATGCTTGTAATATGAAACTTTTTGGAATTCTTCCAGTACACATAACTCTAATAGGCCTAATATTAGGAGGGTATTGAAATCTACTTACACCACAAGTATCTGCTCCCGCATAGCTACACCAATTGCATAAGAAAGCTACAATCCTAGGTCTTTCGTCTATAAAGTCTCCTTTAACTGCTTCTGTAATCATTGGGTATATTTGATCATCGGCAAAATGTTGCATAGTAATAGCCCCTGCAGGGCACGCTGCCGAACAATCTCCACACCCTTTACACAATAAAGGGTTAGACTCTGAAACCAAAACTTCGTTATCGAAATTGACTCCAATAGCTCCGAAGTTACATACCTCCTCGCATTTTTGACATGCTATACATAATGCCGGGTTAACAACTGAAACCAGGGGTTCGTTTTCTACTTCTCCAGAAATCAACGGGATTAGCGCGTGAGCAGCAGCAGCTCTTCCTTGAGATATTGAATCAGCAATACCTTTTGGTCCGTGAGCAGTCCCAGCTAAATAAATTCCATCAGTCGCAAAATCAACGGGTCTTAATTTTATGTGAGCTTCTAAAAAGAACCCTTTTTGGTCTCTGGCGCACTTTATGAATTCTCCAAGTTTTTTAGTATCATGAGGTATTAAAGGTGTTGACAAGACTACCTTGTCGGCTTCGATGTTAAGATTTATTTGAGTTAAAATATCGTTAACATTGACATTAATTTTTCCATTGACAAGATCAACTTCGGGGTAATCGTTGAATCGAATGTAGTTGATATTTTCACGAGCTTTCCAGTAAAATTGTTCTTCATCAGTTCCTACGCGTATATCTCTATAGAGAACGTAAATTTGCGAATTAGGGTAATTTTCTTTTACATATAAAGCGTGTCTTATAGATTCAGAACAACATATTAAGGAACAGTATGTAACTCCATTACCGCCCTCAGGTTGTCGCGAAGCAACGCAGTGAATAAAGACGAAAGTCTCGCCATCCTTTAGTTCATCGTCTCTTAACTTTTGAGATAGTTCTAGTTGAGTCATTATTCTCTCGTCTTCCCCGTAATGGTACCAACCTTTTGGTTTATATTCGTAAGCGCCAGTAGCCGCGATTATAACTCCTACGTTTAAATCTATGGTTTTCTCATCAGTTAAATTTTTAACTTTGATGTTAAAATCTCCTATTGAACCCTTAACCTCTACAACTTCGGAATTTAAGTAAGCCGTGAGATTTTTTAACCCGTTAAATTCTTTAAGTTTCTCTTCTAAAAACTGTTTTGAGTCAATTCTATCGAAATTAAGCTTATATATAAGGTTTAATTGCCCACCTAATTTGTCGTCTTTCTCTATAAGGTGTACTTTGAAGCCTTTTTTGGCAATTTCCATAGCAGCAGACATTCCAGCGATACCCCCGCCGATTATTAACGCCTCTGGGACAACATCTCCCTTAATTCTAATTTCTGATTTTTGAAATCGTACACGCGCTACGCCCATTCTTATTAGATCTTTTGCTTTATCTGTCGCCTTTTCATATTCCTTCATATGAACCCAAGAATCTAATTCTCGAATACTTACGAAATTAAATAAATATTCGTTTAGTCCTGCTTCTCGAATAGTTTTTTGAAATAATGGTTCGTGAGTTCTTGGTGTGCACGCAGCAACTATTACCCGGTTTAAGTCTAATTCCACAATCTTTTCCTTAATAATGTCTTGTGTGAGACTTGAACAACTATATTTATTGTCCATCGAGAAAACTACATTTGGAAGCGTTTTGGAATACTCAACAAGCGCCGGAACATCCATATACCCCCCTATATTAACCCCACACATACAAACAAATACTCCTATTCTTGGTTCGTCTCTGGGATTTACTACTTTTAAGGGAGGTAAAACAACCTCTAATTCTTCAGGACTTAAAGGAACGGCATGTAAAGCGCCTAACGCCGCTGCCCCTCCAGCTTTTGCTACCGAATTAGCTATGTCGTCAGGGGATTGGCAAGAACCGCTTACATAAATCCCATCCCGAGTAGATCGTAGATCTTCGGTTGAATTTTTTGTTTTAAAAAACCCTAATTCGTTTGTTTCAATCCCCAACATTTCGGCAAGCTTTTCGGTTCCCTTACGGGGGATCACTGCGTTTGCCAATACAACCAAATCAAATTCACTAGTTTCAACGTCTCCCGTATCTAGGTTCGCGTGTTTTACAAAAAGGTTATGATTCTCGGGATTTTCTCGAATATCACCGGGAATGCCGCGAAAATAAATTAATTTGTATTCATCTTTTGCTCTTTCAATGAATTCTTCTTGGTTTTTTCCGATTACACGAGTATCGTTGAAAAAGATCGTAACATTTGTGTCTGGAGCGTGTTCTCGAGTGACTACCCCTTCTTTGGCCATATACATGCAACAGAATTTCGAACAATAAGCACATAGATCCTCATTTCGAGAACCAACGCACCCAATAAAACCAATTTCGATAGCATGTTTTTTATCTGAAGGTCTAAGCAATTGTCCTTCAGTAGGACCAGACGCGCTTAATAAACGTTCATATTGCATTGCTGTAATAACATTAGGATATTCTCCGTAATGATATCTATCTATTGGTGTTGGATCTAATAAGTCTATTCCTGTAGCAACAATAATTGATGCCACATCATACTCAACTATTTCGTCTTTCATATCCCAATTAATAGCTTCAGCTTCACACTCTTTTTCGCATATTTGGCACGCATTTTTCGTTAGATATAGACATTTTTCAGCATCAATGACTGCCTTTCTTGGCACGGCTTGTGGAAAAGGTATATATATTGCTGTGCGGTTTCCCATTTCTTCTTCGAACTCACTCGGAATCTTTTTCATGGGACACTTTTCCATGCAAGCGCCACAACCTGTACATTTATCCCAATCAACATATGTTGATTTTTTTAATACTTTTACTTTAAAATTACCTGCTTCGCCAGATACTTCTTGAACTTCCGAATACATGAGAAGTTCTATGTTAGGATGTCTAGCTACTTCCACCATTTTTGGTGCTAAAATACAAATCGAACAATCTAAGGTTGGAAATGTTTTATCAAGTTGAGCCATACGTCCACCGACCGAGGATGTTTTTTCGACTAGAATTACCTTATAACCTTGTTCACCCAAAGTAAGGCTGGCTTCAATTCCCGAAATTCCTGCTCCTATTACCATTATATTACTATTTGGCATAATTATTTCTTCAGTTTTTGTTTTTTTTTTAATATTTTTTATTAATTTTCGTTGCTTATCTTAAATTAATTGTCCTTTTTGAAAATAATTGTTTATATTATAAACTTATATTTTTATAATTTACTTAATAGGTTAAAAGTATATATAAATATTTCTCTATTTGACGAAAAAGAAAAGTTTTATGTTGAAAATTTATAAAAAAAAAGTTTCTTTGATCAAAATTATGATTTTATTATTCTTATTTTAATAAATTTTTGCTCAAAAAGTGTCAATTTGGCAATAGAGCATTTCTTCTCTAAGTAGATTGATGACATTTTCGTTAATTTTACGATTTTTAAGATTTCAGATATCTAAATAGTTAAAAATAACGATAAATAATAACAAGTAGATAGTGCTTATCAAAATGTTATAAAAATTAATAGAAGATTGTAGAAATCGATTTAATTTTTTCTAAAAATATAAAGTCATATTATATAGATATTAATCAATATAATAAAATAAAACAAGTTAATAATCAAATAATAAACAATTAATACAATAAGAATCCGACGAAAGCTTTATTGATACTTGTGGGATTCTAAAAACGTACTGAAAATCATGAAAATAGTTGTATCTGGCCCTCTTCAGTGTGGAAAATCAAGTTTTATCAGAAATTTAGACGAAAAAGCTTTAAATGTCGAAGCAAAAGCTAGGGATAATAAGTTTTATACGGTTGGAATGGACTTAGGTATTGTTAGATTAAATGGGTTTGATGTTTTTCTATTTGGAACTCCAGGTTTATTAAGATTCAATGTTATGAGAGATGTAATCATTCAAGGGGCTGATGGGGTTATTTTTATTTTTGATGCGGCTCATCCTGAAAAAGATGAAGATGCATTAATCATATTAAATGCCCTTAGAAAAACAATAGGGGTTGATACGCCAATAGTTTATTTAGCAAACAAGCAAGATATTGCTGGTGCGAGACACGCTGAGGTGGTAAGATCACAGAATTACTTACGCGATGACGCTGTAATTTTTCCGACAAGCACAAGGACAGGAGAAAATTTAAAAGAATCTTTAAAATATCTTGTAAATCTGATATACGACAATTATTCTTCCCTTCTCACAGTACTTCGTTCATATGAAACAAATATCGATGGATTGGCCGAAAAATTAGAAAAAAATCCTGTTGAGATGAGAGATTTGTTAAACAACCTTGAAATAAAGAGATTTATTGAGGTTGACAGGACCTCAAGAAGTTACAAAGTAAAACATGGCTTAAAACTCTTGTTATAAAGAATTTTATTTATTAGCCATATAGTTTGTTTTTTGATAATTAATTAACTTTTACGGCCAATCAGAGGGCAAGATTTCGTCTTTTCCATATTTCTTTAATAACTCATTTAATTCCGATCTTTGTTTAGAATGTACTTCCCAGAAAAAATTTGGAATGTCTTTTTCTGCCTTATACATTTCTTCCATGCGATCCAATTTGTTAAGTATGTTTTTGATTCTTAGTTTAAATTGCTCTGTGTAATCTTCTTGAGAATAATTTTTATCTAATTCTAATTTAAACAATGCTTTCAGATCTTCATATTTCGGAAGATATCCAATCGGGGTTTCAATCGCGTCGAAGTCTCCTTGAGTACGACCTTCCGCCCAAATAACCCATACTTTCTTATCCAATATTTCATTTAAGTATTTGCCTTCTTTGCTTTTAAGAAAGTAATTAGTAGAGAATACTTGAGGACAATGTTTTAATTTCTTGCCAAATTTTTGGTGGTTTTTTAAGTATTTTCCCAATGGCACGACTAGAAAATCTAAATTAGCCATTGGACTAGCTTTTCTAACACCTACCGCACCAAGAGTGGCTGATGTTGTTTCAGATTCGATAGTAGCCCCTAAGAAGACTCCGTGCTCCCAATTTAGACTTTCAACGACAGGAGGCATAGTATCTGAATCTCTACCGCCATAAAAAATTCCATGGATTGGTACGCCATTAGGGTCCTCTAGTTTGGGATCGCAATTAGATAGGTCAGAAAGATTTATTGTGTACCGGGCATTTGGATGGGAGTGAAGGATATTATTCCCATTTTCGTCAGTTTTTCCTTCAAACCAATTACCAGAATAATTAAAGCCTTCTTTAGGGTGATCTTTACCCATCCCAAGCCAATATGGCTTTCCGTCCTTTATGAGAACATTAGAATAAATTAATTCTCTTGGCGTTATAAGCGCTTCGTAAATTACGGGATCGTCTTTAGGATTTACATCTTTTATAATTCCAAATATTCCCTTTTCTATGTTAACGGCGTGAGTAAATCCGTCATTCCAAGCGCGTAAATAAGCAATGTCATCCCCTACAATTAGTTGTTCTGGAAGCATAGCAGTTGATGTTTTTCCACAAGCGCTTGGAAAAGCTCCAGTAAAATAAGTAGTGCGCTCTTTTCCTGTAGGACGAACCCCCAATATAAAATAATGTTCTGTGAGCCAATCTTCATTATTTGCCTTATTTATTGCTAATCGTAGAGCTAATTTCTTTAATCCTAGAGAGTTACCAGCGTATTGATTATTTACAGACAAAACCCGATCTTCTTGTAAGTCTACATATATACGACGTTTACCGATATTTTTAGTAACTGGAGGATTTCCATCGAGTTCACCAGCAGAATGAATGAAGTAAAAGAAATCATCAGAACCATTAAGATCTTTGAATTCTTCGTAGCCGACACGATACAAAAGGTCTTCTGAATGTGCGACATAAAACGAATCAGTGAGTTGTAGAGCTCCGATTGTAAATTTAGAATTTAGTGGACCAAGGCAGAAAAATCTTACAAGACATTCTTTTCCTTTCATGCATCCATCCATAATTTCTAACACTTCTTTGAGTGCTTCATCCCTATCCATTGTATTTATCCAGGGGCTCCTATATTCGCTTTTAGGAATTAACACTTTAGTGTTTTCTTTATCTCTTGCTTGATCGTAATAGCTATCGTAATGGATAGTATGTCCATTTATCTGAAGTTTAGTTTCTTCGTTAATGTCTATGGTTTTTTGTCTCACATATTCGATATCTTCTTTAGAATCAGAAATTACTGTAACCTTACTAGGTTTACATAAGTCAATAAATTGTTTTATAATCTTTAAGACATGCTCATTCTTCAAATTAAACAATTTTTCGACATCATCTTGAGATATTAAATCTCTGTCCACAAAATTCGCAAAATCTTTTTTTTTGTCCATCTTAATTCAAGTGAATAAATTTTTTAAGTTTATGGATAAAAAAGTGAAATTTTTATTAAAAATCTTTTTGAAGTTAGTGAAAAATTGAAAAACTTTTAGATAATATTCTAAAATCAACAAAAAGAAGAAAAAAATTAAGAAAAAAATAAAGTAATTTACATTTTACATTCCAGGAGGTCTAGAGCCTTTAGCGCTGATAATTCGATCTACTCTTAAAATTAAATTTGCTAATTCACTTCCCGCTTTGATTACGTGGCTAACAAGAGCAGCGGGTTCAACTATCCCCTTTTTAAAATTATCTTCGATCTTATTGGATATAGTATCAATTCCAACCCATTTTTCGTTATCTGTTTTGTGAGCAGCGCGTAATTCCGTCATATTCTCAATTTCATCTAATCCAGCGTTTTTGATTAGAGTTTTTGGAATTTCTTCTAATGCTATAGCAAAGGCGTTTACGGCAAGTTGTTCTTTCCCGCTAATTTGATTTGCAAATTCTCTAAGTCTCTTCGCAAGCTCGATATATATAGCACCACCACCAGCAACCACGGTTTCTGTGTCCATTACTTTAGCAACTACAGAGAGGACATCGTTTAAGGTAATTTCTGCGGAATCTAGAAGTTTCTCTAAGCCTCCTTTTAGTATTATTGATACTGACTTAGGGTTTTTACATCCACTGAATAAAACATAATCGTTGTTAGCAAGTTTTTCAAATTTTACATTTTCTGCAAACCCTAAATCTTCTTCGGATAAAGAGTGGAGATCAGCAACTTTTTCTGCTCCAGTAGCTTTTGTAACGGCTTTTATGTCTGAATCGCCGAGATTTTTTATCGCAACGATTCCTTCTCTCGCTAGAAATGCACCGAATTTATCGGAAATGTCTTGATTATTAACGATCATATTCACTCCTAGATCTTTAAAGATTTTTAAGTAATCTAGCAGGATTTTATCTTCTTGATCGAGAAACTTTTGAATGTCAGCTGGGTTAGATATTCTAATTTGGGAATCGAATTCTGTTTTAACAACATCTAATTTTCTTTTAATAACGGCTATTTTCGCGTTTTTTACTACTTCTGGCATGGCGGGATTGACTCGTTCTTTCGCAATGTAGACTCCATTTATAAGCTCAGATTCTTGGAGCGATTTTCCGGGCACCTTAACAATTAATACATTCCCTACTTTCGAAAAAGTATCTTTGGCATCTCCCTTTACGTGTTTTATGGCTTGTAAAGTTAATTCTGAAAAATGATCTTTTACACCTATAATATCTTGAGCATTCATAGCAGTTTTAGCGATATTAATAAGAATTTTATCATCGTCTGGAGATATTTTAACAGCGATATCATTTATAATCTCTAAAGATTTTTTTGCTGCCATGCGGAATCCATGAGTAATAGGTTTTGGATGTATATCTTGTTCAATTAATTCTAGAGCGTTTCCCAATAAAGCAGCTGAGAAGATGACAGCTGTAGTAGTACCATCACCGATATCATCATCAATCGATTTGGCGATATTTACCATCATATTCGCAGCAACATTATCAATATCAAGCTTCTTTAATATTTCGGCGCCATCGTTCGTTATTGTTACGTCCCCTATAGAATCTACAAGCATTTTATTCATGCCTTTTGGTCCAAGAGTAGATTTTACGGATTCAGTAATTGCTATAATCGCATTTATGTTTTGCATCCGAGCTTCTTTCTCTTTAGTTTCCTCAGTTCCTTCTTTTAATATTATTATTGGTACAGACATAATTTTATGTGTTTTTTTAATTTTTAATATAAAGAAATATAAGAAGAATTCAATAATAATTTTATGATTTGGAGATCATTTAAATGTAAAAAACTTCAATAACAAAAATTATAAATTTTACAATAAATATTGAATTGTTGTAATATAAATTTTACAATAAATATTGAATTGTTGAACAATTTTAAAGAATATATCACTTTTTTTGGTCTCGTTTAAAAATGAAAAAAGAAAAAATCTTGGACGATATCGACAAGGAAATCTTAAAAATCTTGCAAAATAACTCTAAAACATCTTATCGAGTTATTCAAGACAAGTTAAATATCTCTATCGGTACTATTCATAATAGAATAGCAAAACTCGAAAATAATGGTATAATAGAGGGTTACACTCTTAAACTCAACAACGAAAAGCTCGGTTACAAGTTAACATTTTTAATAAGAATACAAATTGATGGTAAACACACACCTGAAATTTTGGACCAAATATCAAAAATACCTGAGGTTTGTTCTGTCTTTCATACTACTGGGGAGCAGTCCGCAGCTTTAATTTGCCGTTTTAAAGAAGCAGAAGATGTCCATCATTTTATTAGGGTGTTAAATGAGAAAGAATACGTAACGAAGACTATTTCTAATATGGTTCTAAAAGAATACCGCCCTCGTTCAAGTATTCAATTTTAAGACTGTAGAGTAATTAAAAAATTCACAATTTTTATTCTATAGTTAAAGTAAAGACTATTTTATCTAATCTTTTTTATCTTCTGGGAGAGATTTAATTTATAATAAATTTAATATATAATGTAATATCTTCGAGTTATGCCTTTTGATGCCATATTTGTGCCACATATCAAATAGAATTGACATTTTTACCTATTAATAACCACATTGTATGACATTCTGTATCTTTAGAATAGTTTTTGTGAAAATATTCAAATAGGTCAACAATATTCAAAAATTTAAAGTCCTCCCGAAGCTCCTCTTCTGAACAGAAATGAATGAAGAACTCACTTTGAAATGAATTTGGATCATTTTTTACGGATACGCCTTTTCCATAATATTGTTTATCATTTGAGGAAAGTGTACTCAAGAAAAAAAAACCATTTGTTTTTAAAATCTTCTTGATTTTAAGAAAAAATGTGGTTCTATCAGCTATATTAAAGAAATGGTACACACCTGAAATGTAAATTATATCATATTGAGTATCATCTAAATCCTTCCAATCCATGCATTCAAATGTGACATTATCTTTGTTTGAATTAAGCTCAATTGCATTTTCTATAGCTTTTAATGAAATATCAATTCCTTGTATTATGAGATTATCTAAATTCGAAGATAAAAAGTCGATATCGCGTCCATCGCCACATCCAATGTCTAGAAATGTGAATTGATTAGATTTAATCAATTTTTTTTGAAGAAAACTTAAAGCTACACTAGCAGTTTTACTAACTTTATCATCGCCACTTGGTATATGGTTCATACATTTACTTAATCAAAGGAGAGTTAAAAAATTGAATGAAAAACTTGGCATTTATTTTGTAAGACTTTGCATTTATTTGGAAAATTTAGCATTTATTTTGGAAATTCACAGGTTTAAAATCTAAAGAAATTGAATTGATACAATATCGTAATCCTTTGGGTTTAGGACCGTCGTCAAATACATGCCCCAAATGACCTCCACATTTGTTGCATAATACTTCCTCTCTTTCCAGGTCTAAACTGAGATCTGGCTTTATATCGACGTCTTTATCGCTTATAGGAACTGAAAAGCTAGGCCAACCGCAACCAGATTCAAATTGGGCGTTTGAATCAAATAGAGGCCCCCCACACCCAGCACAATAATAAACGCCTTTTTCGCGATTATTCCAATATTTTCCTGAGAATGGTCGTTCGGTTCCTTTTAACCTTAACACGCGATACTGTTCTTTAGTTAATTTTTGCTTCCATTCGTCTTCAGATTTAGAATCTTTCGCTGTCATAACAATAAAAGAGTAAAATGTAGATTTAATATACTTAGTGGTTATATCCACTTAATTAAATTCATATTCTATTAACAAAAAGAAGTTGAAAATTAAAAAAAGTGTTTGAAATATTATTCGAGCACTTAAATAGTTCTTTAAGTATCAAAATTTTTATTTGGTTTCTATTTTTATAATTATCAATAATATACCTAAAAAAGCAAAAAAGAGAATTAAAAATGCTTGATCCTTGGGGTTCCTCTGGTCCTACAAACGATGAGGATTACGAGAGAATAAAAAGAGAGTTTGGAATTGAAGAGATTGACGAATTAGTTCGCCAAAAATTAATTAGAAATAGATTTATTCGGAGAAAAATCATTTTTGGGCATCGTGATTTGGGTTTAGTATTAAATGCAATCGAAAAAAAACAACCATGGGCTGTAATGAGTGGAATAAAACCATCTGGGCCATTTCATCTAGGAACCTCAACTACTGCCTTAGAAATTATTGAATTTCAAAAAATGGGAGGGAAGGCGTATTATTGTATAGCAGATATTGAATCTTGGGAGGATAATGGAATTACGTACAAAGAGGCGGAACCAATTGCTGTTGATAATCTTGCAGACATATTAGCACTTGGTTTAGATCCTTCGCCTGATAAAGCATATATTTGGAGGCAATCAAAAGAACCTATTGTTAAAGATGTATGCTTTAAAGTAAGTAGATTAGTAACTCAAAACATGTTAAAGGCAATTTATGGAGAGAAGACATTTGGGCTTTATTTATCCGCGCTAGTTCAAACCGGAGATATTATAATTCCTCAAATTTTAGAGGGGCCACAACCAGTTATAGTCCCCGTAGGGATCGATCAAGATCCACACATAAGACTTACTAGAGATCTTACGCGACGATATTACAAAACATTTTTCATACCAGGAGCTACTTATCATTATTTATTGGCAGGCATAGACGGATCAGAAAAAATGGCAAAAAGAAATCCTAATAGTTATTTTACATTTAACGAACCTTTAGAATCTATAGAGAGAAAGGTTAAAGGAGCTCTTACGGGTGGACGTAAAAACAAGAAGGAACAACAAGAACTTGGCGGTGAACCTAAAAATTGTATGATTTATAAAATGTTAATGTACCACTTTGAAGATGATGATGCGGTTTTAGCTGATGAATTTGAAAGGTGCATTAAAGGTGAGTTAATGTGCGGAGAGCATAAAGCACAATGCGCCGAAAAGGTTTTGAAATTTATTAAACAACATCAAAAGAAAAAGGAAAAACTAATTGATAAAGCTAGAGAGCTTTTAGATATCGAATAGTTCTTAATTCCCTACCTACTATATGATGTAGATTTTGTGGAAATCTATAATAAAGCTTTTAAAATCTCTGTTAAATCAGAAAGGAAATCTGAAACTTTTTCTATAAATTGTTCTTTTAATTTTTCTTTCATAACAACTGAGACAAATAAAGATTCTTCTTTGAGTTTTATTCGATGTAGATATGATATTAATTCATTTCCAATCGTTGAAAAGGTAGAATCAGTCTCATAAGTTTCCTCTTGCATTCTTTTAAGTAAAAAGAGGTGTTCCTTAATCGATTCGAGAAGTTCAATGTATATTTCTGGTTCTATAACATCGTTGTAGAACTCACTCATAATAATACCGTTTTTATCGAATACTATTAACGACTTACTATCGAATTCCTTGATGTACTTTTCTAAAAGCTCAGAAAGTTCAAAGAATTTTTCATCAAATACTGATAACCCATAAGAAATAAGTTGAACTATTGAAATAATATCGTAAATTGATGTTTGTTGGAATAAGATTTTAAATGAGTGATATTTTTTTAGAATATTTTCTCTTAATTCTTCAATCTGATCAACCATTTCCTCGTTCCCACGAAATTCGGGGTCGAATTTATGAAAGCTAATTAATAAAGGAACATCCATTTTATGCTTCTTGAAATTATGCAAAATCATATCTAAATAAGCGAGAGTAGTTCCAATTCTTTCCGTATCTTGAATGTCAATGATATATACTAGCAAATCAGTATCCGCAAAATAAAGCTCTTGCTTCTCTTGATATAACTTTCGATATTGCTCTTGCCCACCCATATCCCAAAATACAATTCTGTTATTTAGAAACTCGGTTGCTTGATATTCAACTCTAATCGTTGGCGTAAGGGAAATTATATCTTTATGAAAGTCATATTTCTTATTTAACGCTGTTAATATCGATGTTTTACCCGCGTTATCTAAACCAGCTATAATTATCTTGATAAATCGTTCCATTCTTATAAACCAATACTTATTGTAAAAACTTATTAAAAAATATCGATAAAACCTTTTTTAAACGAAGTTTATAATGAAATTTTTTAATAGTAAGTGAAATTCATTATTTTTAATCTTATGGTCTTTTTCAATTTTGCCTCTAATTCGTACCAATTTCTCAAATTTCTAATATTACTTGAAAAATACATACATGACACTTTTATTTTATAATAAGAACTATTTTAATTTCGTTAAATAGTAATTTATAAAAGTGGATTGAATTGAACGAAGAGGAAAACCAATTTTTGGAATTTTTACATTATCAAATAAACCAGAAAAATAAATTTGAGAACGTGGTACGAAAGATTCCCATGTTTAAAAGCATGATACAAGATGGTCATAAAACTATCTTAAAGATGATAGATAAATTCGAAAATATTCGCCGCCGAGAAACATATGACAAGTTAGTGCACGAATTTAATAATATGAACCAAAAAAATTAATTATTTTTTACTTTTATTATTTCACAATTATTCTCCTATAATGGAACAGTAAATTTTTCTATGCCTAGATTTTTCGTCATTTTCAACGAAAATTACATTTTGCCAACTCCCTAGTATTAATTCCTCGTTTTTGAATGGAAATGTTTGAGATGTTTTAAGGAGAAAACTCCTTAAATGACCGGCACCGTTATGATCGTGCCATGTTTTATGATGTGCATAATTTTTATCGTATGGAATTAGTTTTTCAAGTAGATCTTTAATATCATGCTTAACAATCCCGGGCTCATACTCAGTTGTGGAAATAGCTCCAGTAGATCCGGCAACATGTACGTTTACAATTCCATCTTTCAATCCACTTCTCTCAACCGCACTTTGAACTTGAGGTGTAATATTTATTACATCGCAATAAGCTTTCGTTTTTATTTCAAATGTTTCTAATACAACCGTCACGATTTCTTCTCCTTTTTCTTTCTTTTCAATAATAAATTTAATTAATTATCTTAATTTAAGCTATTTATAACTTAGCACTTTTTATCGTTTTGAATCAAAATGAATGACAAGCTAAAGGAATTTTTAAAAAAAATACACGATCCTAAAAATAATCTTCCAATTTATGCTACAATAATTGTACGCCCCGGTAAGAACATACTTGAATTCAAAATTAAAAAAGAAGAAGCAAATATTTTAAAAATAATTGCTCACGAAGAAAAAACTACAGGCTGGTTTACTCATTCTTTTCATATCCCAATAAAAAATTTAGGACTTTCGGTTGACTCTAAAAATAAAGATATTCTAGCACATTTATCTAATCCAAACAAGATACCAACTAAAGCAACCAAAGCTTATGTTGAAGATATTTTAAGGAACTACATTGATATTTTACCTGAGAAAAAGAAACACTACTTTAAAACACAGAGGTATAAGAAAAAGAAAGAAATGCAAACTGGCGTTAAATTAAAAGGATTTTAATTATTTTATTTTGCTCCTTGGCGGGATAACTTTTCCATTTCGCTCATCTATTTTTAACAAAAAAGGTTCGTTATTAAAATCCGCAGCTAAAAGCATTCCTTGGCTTTCTAAGCCCATAATTTTTTTTGATTTAAGATTCGTTAAGATAACAATCTTCTCGTTAACTAATTCCTCTGGCGAATAATAGCTGGAAATTCCTGTTATAATCTGTCTCAACTTATCCTCTCCACAATCTACTGTTAGTCTATAAAGAGTCTTAGACTTTGTAATACATTCACAAGTTTTAATTAATCCGACTTTTAAATCTAATTTAGTAAAATCTTTGTAATCAATTACCATTATTTATCAACCTCGTAAGGGCATTCCATTCAATTCGACGAACTCGTCTCGCTTTGGTTTTTTTTCTCGATATGGATTTCTAACATCTTGAATTTTTCTAGCAAATGTCATGTAGCCCGTATGCCCAATCATTCGAACTTCAGGATGAGTTGCATTTTCTTTCACTTGAAATTTTCTTTTACTCAATTCGTATGTATTTATTTCATAAAATCCGTTTTCTTGTAGAGCAAAAGTTGTTTTTTTAACTTGTTCTATAGCAGGTGAAAATGACACAAAGGTTCCACTAAGTTTTAGATAACTCTTAATTTTTTCAACAGCCTTCCAGGGTTGTGGCATATCTAAAACAACTGAGTCAACATTAGTATGGCCAAGATCGTCATTTAAAATATCTCCGAATTGGATTGAGACAAAATCTTGTAAATTTGCGTTAATAACATTCCTTTGAGCTCGTTTTAGACTTTTTTCTCTGATATCATACGAAAATATATGTCCCTCTGGTCTCACATAATTTCCTAAAATACATGTTAATGCTCCCGAACCACACCCAGCTTCAACAACCTTACTGCCCGGACCAATCCCTGTGTATATTAAAATTAATCCTGCGTCTTCCGGATAAATTATTTGAGTTTTACGGCTCATGTAAGTTACATAATCAGAAGGTAAAGGTTTAAAAATGTAAAATTTATATCCTTGAGTTTCATAAGGTCGAGAAAAGATTACAGAACCAAAAGATTTTCCTATTAGATCATCAAACTTTATGATTCCTTTATGTGTGTGGAATTCCCCCCCAGATTCTACCTTGACCAACCACTTCCTTCGGTCATCAAGAATTAGGTAGATTAAATCATTTTCTTTTATTATCTCTTCAGTCATAATTAATCTCTTTTCTAAAACTCTAGTTTTTCCAATAATATTTAAATTGTTCTAATAATTTCGGCGCCATTAATTTTACAAAATTGTATCTTTTTTATAACATTTAACAAAAAATATAAAATATATGCATAATTGATAGAATCTATCATTGTTTATGTAACCTTTTTTATAAATACTCGTTAATGATTTAATCTATGAGTAGTGCCAACAAAAATACATCTCAAATTTCAAAAATCTCTTTTAAAGAACTTCAAATTCAAATTGAAGAATTTAGGCAAAAACGAGATGATTTAAACAAAAAAACTAAAAAATATATTACCGAATTACAAGAAATTGACGGTAAAATCGAGGACTACTTAAAAGTTGTGAAAGATGATTATAAGAAAAAGCGCGATTATTGGAACGATAAGGTAAAGAAATTAAAAGACAAAAAAATAGAATACAAGCAATTATTAGATAAATGCATCGATGAAGGAAAAGTCCTTTTGAAAAAAAGCAAAAAGGGAAAAGATACAAAGAAATTTATCTCTATTAAACAAATCGATAAGAAGATAGATAATCTTGAAAGAAGAATTGAAATTGAAAATTTAGAGATTGTAGAAGAAAATGCAATTGTTGACAAAATTAGAGAATTAGCTAAAATTAAACATGACTTCTTTGATGAGCAACAGAACAGTGATTACCTTAGAATTGAGCGTAAAATCAAAATTGTTAAAATTAATTTAAATAAGATTTATGAGCAACTAAGTAAATGGTCTAATAAATCTCAAAATTACCATGCCAAAATGCATGAAACCTATGAAACAATTAACGAATTAAGAGAGAAAAAGAAAACTCTTGAAGAAGAGTTGATCGAAAATAAAAAAGCAGCAGACGGATACCACGAACAATTATTGCGAGTTATGGATAAGAGAAAAAAAATATCAAAAGGAAAACGACCAAATTATTCCACTAAAAGTAAGTCAAAAACGCCGTATAGAAAGAATACAAGAAAAAACTATGAGCTTGAAAAGTTAAAGCGAGACAAACTAGCTGTTGCGTTAGAAAAACAAAAGGCGGGTAAAAAACTAAACCTTTTTGAAGCTCGATTAATCCTCGAGCAACCTAAAGATTAATTTAAGATTTAGGTTAAAAATTATTCATTGTTATGATTACTTTTAATTGATTATGGAACAAATTCATAAATAGATTTATTTTTTCACTTTGTTTATCTTAATTTTCTAAATATTTTTTTGACAAATCTAATTGTAATATAATCCAAATTTCAAACATATAGATAAAGTTCTTAGAAATTTGTCGTAAGATTTAAAATTATTTGCATTTTATTATAATTCAATAACTACTTTAAAATTCCAAAAAAAAAGATTTGATAAAATTTGAAAAAGAAAGCCGAAGAAATTAGAAATATATTAATTAAACATGGTGAGTTCTTTCAAAATGCAATTCCACTCATAGCTTCCGAAAATATCACTAGTCCTGCCGTAGATGAAGCTTGTAATTCTGATTTTTCTCATAGATACGCAGAGGGGTGGGTTGGACAACGCGTTTACGCGGGATGTAAATATATCGATATGGTTGAAGACATCTGTATGGAACTTGCAAAGGAATATTTTAAATGCGTCCATGCCGATGTAAGGCCTATTTCGGGCGTTGTTGCTAACCTAGCAATGTATAACGCATTTACATCAGATAATAATGGTAAAATGTTAATAATGCCAATTCCAAAGGGGGGGCACATCTCTCACGCACCCAAATTCACAAAAAGTGGGATGGCAATTTATGGAACTGCGGGAACCGTACGAGGGTTGAATATTGAATACATGGCTTTTGATAACGACGAGATGAACATAGATCCTGATGCAACTGCAAAAATTATAAGGGAGGTTAAACCCGAAATGGTTTTATTTGGTGGTTCAGTGTTTCTTTTTCCCCATCCTGTCAAGGAACTTAGTGATGTAGCAAAAGAAGTGGGCGCTAATGTAGGTTATGACGCTGCTCATGTGGCAGGCTTGATTGGTTCAGGTTACTTTCAAGATCCTTTGAATGAAGGGGCGGATGCAATGACGTTAAGCACGCATAAGACCCTTCCAGGGCCTCAACATGGCGCTCTTCTATCAAATCGAGAAGATTTAATCGATACATTAAGATTGTGTACCTTTCCTGCTTTATTATCTAACCATCACTTACATAACGTGGCTGGATTAGCTATAACATTAGCGGAAATGCTAGAATTTGGTAGAGAATATCATAAAAATGTTATTGATAACGCTAAAGCTTTAGGTCAAGCTTTATATGAAAGGGGTATAAATGTAATAATGGAACATAAAGGTTTCACGGAATCTCATCAAATAGTTGTCGATATAACTAATTTTGAGAAAACTATAGGTTTAGGAGGAGATATTGAAAGATTAGTAGAAGAAGCAAATATCGTCATTAATAGAAACCTCTTACCGTGGGATATCGCGCAAGGACGTCACTATCAAAACCCAGGCGGTTTAAGATTAGGAACTTCAGAAGTTACCCGTCTTGGAATGGGCAAAAGTGAAATGGTAGATATAGCAGAATTTTTCAAAGATTTGTTGATTGACAAAAAGGATCCTAAGAAAGTCAAACAAGATGTATTGGAGTTTAGAAAAGATTTTCAAGAAATTAAGTATTGTTTTCAATCTCCAAATAAAGCGCATGAATACATGAAATTTTACTAATTATTTTTTTATTTTATAAATGTTTAATTACTCAAGACTTAATTCCATTTCTTTGTCTGAATTCCCCGAGTATTAGTCTTTTATCATTTTAAAACCTTTTTGATTGTAAACTTCTAAACACATTTTTCAATATGCGAAAATATTTATAAAGCAATTTAAAATAATATAACTTATAATGAAATCCGGGTTATAATGAAATTATGATCTCTAATCAACAAGATAATATTGAAGATTATTATATTTGGACAAATAAATTCACAAAAGTTTATGGAACTGGTACAAAAAGAATAGTAGCTGTAGATGGAATTGATTTTAGTATGAAATCAGGAGTTCATGGATTTTTAGGCCCAAATGGTGCTGGAAAGACATCAACAATTAACATGTTAATTGGAGCTATTTCAATTACTGAAGGAGATGCTTTCCTAATGGGTAAAAAGGCTGGTACTAAAAAAGCTAGAGAATTTATAGGATTTCTTCCACAAGATCCTGCTTTTTATGAAAAACTTTCGGGATTAGAATATCTAATTTTTTTAGCACGTTTGAATTCGATTCCTAAAAACATTGCAAAACAAAAAGCACTGAATTTACTGAAGTTTTTTGATTTGATGGAAGAAAAGGATAGGAAAATCAAGACTTATTCTATGGGCATGAAACAGAAAATTGGATTAGCAGCCGGATTAATACATAATCCTAAACTCTTAATTTTAGATGAACCTACTAGCAACTTAGACCCTCTCGTAAGAAAAAAAATTATTGATTATGTGAGGAAAATCTCAAAAGATATGAGTATTTTTATTTCAAGTCATGTACTTTCTGAAGTCGAACAAATGTGTGATAGAGTCACCATCATCAATAAGGGGAAGATCATATTAACTGATACTGTACAAAATGTTAAAAATTGGTTTTCTAGTTCTACTAATCTCTATGTAATTGATACCAATTCTAATGAGACATTCCTATCCGTGATTAAAGGATTAGAAATGGTTACAAATGCTTGGATTGATGAAAAAGAAAAAAAAATTTATATCAATACTAATGATGTCAAACAATTTCAAAAGGAAATACCAAAATTAATTATCGAAAAGGAATTAATTCTAAAATCTTTTTATCAACCCGAATCAAGTCTTCAAGATGTATTTTTGGAAATTATAAATAAGGACGAGGGAAAACATAATGGGTTATAAAATTATAAGAGCTGAAATGGGGGAAGAAACAACGAATAATGTAAATATGAAGGGCGAGAAATCGGGGAAAATAATGAATTTAACAACAACAACAGCCGTTATTCTTTTTAAAAAAACATTATTTAAAGACATGTTTAAAATTCCTAAAGTACTCGTTTCTATCTTTCTCATGATTTTTGGTCCTTTAATGGCTATTCTTACTATTCCTACAGGTATTGAATTTTATTACAATTCATTAAATGATTTTCTTGGTTTAACTTATAGCTTTTACACATACTGTATGATGTTTCCAATTATACTTACTGTTGTTGGTGCTCCCCTTATTGCAGAAGAGTTGAAATCTGGAACAATGTTAACACTCATAAGTAAACCAATTTCAAGAGGAGGAATTTTGATTACAAAATATTTAGCACTTACTTGTTTCGGGTTTTTAATTAATATAGTATCGTTATCTCTAATAACATTAATCGCTCCATTGAAATATGCCTTTGAGGGTGTAGCAGATTTCTTCATTATAAATCTACTCTTTTCTCTAATAATTCAATTCTTCTTTCAGAGCATCGCATTTAGTTTTTCTTGTTTATTTAAAAAGACACGAAATGCAATATTAATGCCTTTATTGATTATTATTATTACTTTTTTTGTATTAATGACTTTTCGACCTCTATTTATGTATATGTATTTGGATGATAGTGAAGTTCCAATATATATCCAATTTCAATTGTTCCATTTTGATTTGGGCTATCATTTGTTTAATGCATATATAGGGCTTATAAATATCATTTCAGGGGGGGTTTCTGAGAATATGATGTATTTCCTTTACATGTTTGGTTTATATACTCAAGAAATTGATTTTGACACATGGGAGTACACTTTTACTCGCAATGATTTTTATTCACCTTTAGGATCCTTAATTTTTTTACTCTCAATAGCTATTGGGTTAATGTTTTTAGGATACTTCCTCTTTAAAAAGCGAGATATCTCGAGATAATAATTTTTTCTTATTTAAATTAATTAATCATATGAAATTTTTTTAATTATTTTATTTACTTTTTTTAACTTAAATAGTAAAATTTATCTTAAATTACATATTTCTACAAGTAATTATACAATATTTACAAAAGTATGAGATATAAGTACTATGAGCCCTCTAAAACTCGATGTTCTTAAAGAAAGTGAGCATAAAATAGTATTTTTAACAGAAGGTATTTCTATTGAAATGATTAATGCTATAAGGCGAATATTACTAACTGAGATTCCTGTTATGGCAATTGATGAAATTATCATCTTAAAAAATGATAGCCCGCTTTACGACGAGATTCTTTCTCATAGGCTGGGTTTAATTCCTCTGAAAACAGATTTAGAGGCATATAAGCTACCTCACGAGTGCGATTGTTTAGGATATGGATGTCCCTTATGCCAGGTCTCTTTAACGTGCGAAATTACAAATACTACTAATGCGCCATTAGAGATTTACTCGGGTGATTTAAATTCGAACGACCCTAAGATCGTACCAGTTGATCCATACATCCCAATTGTCAATATTGATAAGAACGGTAAAGTTATTATTGAAGCTTACGCAATCTTAGGTTTCGCTAAAAACCACGCAAAGTGGCAAGCTGTATCAAATGTGGCTTACAGATATTATCCCATAGTTGAGTTTGATGCAAATGAGCTAAAGGACTCAGAGGAGAAAAAATTAATAGTTAAAATGTGCCCAGAAAAGCTATTTGAATTAAGTAACAATGATTCTTTAAAATTAAAAGAGGATTATTGGAAATCTTGCACTTTATGTATGTCTTGTGAGAAAAATAGTAATGGTAAGATTAAAGTAGTTCCAAAGAAAGACACTTATATCTTTTCAATAGAGAGCGATGGTGTTTTACCTTTTAATGTATTAATCAGAAAGGTTTTCGAGATTTTTAACGAAAAAACTGATGAATTTGTATTAAAATTAGAGGAACTTGAGATAGAACCATAGTCAATCAAGAAATTATTAAAAAATCATAAACCTTACAGATTATATTTAAATAATTAATGTTTTCGATTCTTTTTTACTTATTTTGATGTCACATTTGTAATCTATATTTAGTCTTAATTATTCTACTTAAATTATTGTAGATTTGTTTTAGTTAAGATAACCCATACTATTTTGAATTAAAAAAATATTTTTTCTATTTGATTTCATAGAATGGACTGAATTTTGCCATCAAATAACCAAACAAATCGAGCTTTTGAAAAATTAGAACTTTAAATTTTATCTAAGCACTAATGGAAAAGACTTTCAAATTAATCGATAAAATATTTAAGTTTTGAGCAATTTTCAAGATTAATATTCTAAAATTTCAATAATTGAGCATAAAATGAGTCATCGTATAAGCGGCCCTTCAAATTATTATAATAGAAGGTTAATTCGTGATTTATGGAAGACAAAAAGGCGAATTTGGAGAAAGGTCTCAAAAAAGCTGTCAGGACCTAGGAGTAATAGAGTAGAAGCAAATCTCTACCGAATCAATAAGAAAACTAAAGAAAACGATGTTATAGTGATTCCAGGTAAGGTATTGTCACTTGGTGATTTAGATCATAAATTAACTATTGCGTGTTTAGATTGTTCTAAAACTGCTCGAAAAAAAATTGAAATTTCAGGGAGCAAACTCTTGTCAATTGAAGAATTGCTTAAACAAAATCCTGAAGGAAAAGAAGTAAAGGTATTTTACTGAATATTTAAAACGAGAGAGATTTTAATGCAAGAATATCTGTTAATAGACGCGAAAAACAAGATTTTGGGAAGATTGTGTAGTCAGGTAGCTAAGAAAGCGCTATTAGGTGAGCAAATTATTATAATTAATGCTAAAGAAGCAATAATTAGTGGTACTAAACGAAATATTCATGAAAAATATTTATCTAAACTCAATATTAGCACTGCTACAAATCCTAGAAGAGGCCCCTTCTGGCCAAGGCGACCTGATACTTTCATGAGAAATATAATTAAAAAAATGCTCCCAACAAAGAAAATCCGAGGTAAAGACGCTCTTAAAAGGGTTCATGTATATATCGGAGCTATTCCACACCGCTTCCAGAACAGATATCAAAAGTTAATTCCTACAGAGATACCTAATGCAGATAAGCAAAGACTCTCGTACTATAACAAATTTATAACCTTAGAAAACCTTTGCTCTCGAATTGGATGGAAAAATACACAAATTGAGGCTTAAATACTATGTCTGAAAGAACAAAAATAATTCAATCTTCTGGTAAAAGAAAAACGGCGATTGCTCGAGCCGTATTAAAATATCCTGCGAAAGGACAGATTAAAATTAACAACGTCCCTCTAAAAAATTATGAACCGGATATTGCTAGAATGAGAATCCAAGAAGTTTTCGAAGTTATCGATCATCCCAAGTTAGAAAAATGTGATATCACTATACATGTAAAAGGTGGTGGGACAATGGGTCAAACAGATGCCGTCCGTATTGCTATTGCTAAATCCATAAATAAATTTATTGGAACAAAAACTATTGAAAAAACCTTTAGAGAATATGACGAATCGTTGCTTTCGGGGGATTCAAGACGCACGGAGCCCAAACACTTCGGTGGAAAAAAAGCTCGCGCTCGAAGGCAAAAATCATTCAGATAATTTATAATTCGTTTTACAATTTATTTTAATTCTACTTTTGCTCCTAATTTTACAATATCTTCAATAAAATTTGGATAAGAATCCTTCACAATTTCGATATCCTCTATCTGAGAATTACCTTCAGCACATAAACACGCAACGGTAAACGCCATAGCAACTCTGTGATCGTTTTCGTGATTTATGTTAGCACCTTTTAAGTTATCACAATGATATATGGTAAGTTTATCTTCCTTTTCTTCTACTAAAACTCCCATTTTACCTAATTCTCTAGCAATTATTAATATTCTATCGCTTTCTTTATCTCTTAGGCTTGAAGCATTATATAATTCAGTCTTACCCTTAGCAAATGCGCCAATAATTGATAATATGGGGAATAAGTCGGGATTTTCGCGGATATCAATGTCCAAACCAATTAACGGATATTTTTTTAGATTGCCATTAACGGTAATAGAATTTTTATCTCGATTAACTTCGATATCTGCTCCCATCTCTTGTAAAATCTTAATTATTTTTTGATCCCCTTGAGGTTTGTCAAAATTAAGATTGGTTATAATTATCCTAGAATCTTCGGGAGATAGTATAGCCGCAGCTATAATAAAAGATATTGAAGAAAAGTCACCAGGTATTTCGTAAGTTTGGGCTCTATATTTCTGTCCACATGTGATTAGGTATTTACCAACTTTCAGTTCGTCTAAACTTTCTTGAACGTTAATTCCAAATGAGTTTAAAACATCTAAAGTTATATTTATATATGGATAGGAAATAAGAGGAGTTGTAATTTCAACTGTAATATGATTGGTTTTTTTACAAATTAACAATGGGCACACCATCAATAGAGCTGAAACAAACTGAGAGCTAACATCTCCCTGAATTTTAACAGTACTACATTTTTTACTTTTCCGCTTGATAGTTAATGTTTCTTCAGTTAAGTCATAGCTACCGCCAATATTTTCCAAAGCGTTTAATAATGGAAGAAGTGGTCTCCTTCTTTTAATAAATTCACCCGAAAAAGAAAGACCCCCTTTAATAATCATAGCTAACGCGCTAAATATTCTAATAGAAGTACCTGAATTTTTACAGTCGAATAATGGATTAATTTGTTTAATTAAACCTTCATATCTCTTAACTAGATATGTATCATTTGATGCTTTCGTAATTCTATGGCCCAAAGACTTTAAAAAGTCTATAGTAACCTTAACATCACCAGAAGTTAAAGGGTTTTTAATTATTGATACTCCTTCGGCAAGGCTCGCAGCTATAAAAGCGCGATGAGAATAGCTTTTAGAAGGTGGCGCAATAATCTCACCTTGAAGTCTCGTTGTAGGGGATATTCGAAGTTTCATTTGGGATATTTCAACATTTAAAACTATTAGTTACTAAGTAAAAATAAAAGAAAACCTCGATTATAACTTTATTTTTTTATAACTTAAAATTACGATGGAGAAAGCATTCATAAAAAATAATAAGTGAAAACTACTCATAATATATTAATTATATCGTATAATTGATTGTATCCTTGAATTTTTTTAGTTGAGATGATAAAATTGGGAGATA
The DNA here is from genome assembly GCA_029856105.1 of Promethearchaeia archaeon. GTDB lineage: Archaea > Asgardarchaeota > Lokiarchaeia > Sigyniarchaeales > SOKP01 > SOKP01. Next base: position 44,842 of record JAHQWH010000210.1, read on the forward strand.
ACACATTTGGAAAATTTTTTAAAATCACTTCGTTTGGAGAAAGTCATGGTAAGTTAGTAGGTGTTATTATTGATGGAACGCCTGCTGGGTTAGAATTTGATTTAGATATTATTCAAAGAGAATTAGATAAAAGAAGTCCTGGACAATCTCATTTAACAACATCTCGAGCAGAATTAGATAAAGCCGAAGTTTTATCGGGAATTTTTAATAATAAAACGACAGGAGCTCCAATTTGTCTGATAGTCAAAAATGAGGATGTAGATTCGTCAAAATATGAGAAATTTAAAGAAATGATTAGACCGTCTCAAGTGGATTATGTTCTTTCGCAGAAATTTGGTGGTTTCGCCGATTATCGTGGTTCTGGCAGATTTTCAGGAAGAATTACAGCAGGATTCGTAATGGCGGGAGCCCTTGCTAAACAAATCTTAAATAAGGTAAATATATCAGTTTTTGCGTATACAAAGAGTATTGGGAAAATTGAAGATTCACTAAATTATTATATTAAAGATATCAACACTTTTATCCAGAAAAGAGAAATTTCACCTGTAAGAGCATTAAATCCAGATTTATCAAAAAAAATGGAACATGAAATTGAAGTAGTACAAAAAGCTAACGATTCGATTGGAGGAACTATTAGTTGTATAATCAATAACTTTCCCGTCGGAATTGGAGGACCTATTTTCAATAGTCTCGAATCCAATATTAGCAAGGCAATTTTTTCCATACCTGCAATAAAAGGAATTGAGTTTGGTGCTGGATTTAAGGCTGCAAAAATGAAAGGGTCTGAGCATAACGACCCATGGACTATAAAAGAGGGGAAAATTAGAACCGTGAAAAATGATTCTGGTGGAATTATAGGAGGGATATCTACGGGTATGCCAATTAAATTCACTGTTGCAGTCAAGCCAACGCCTTCTATAGGATTAGCTCAAAAAACAGTTAATGTTAAAACAATGAAAGAAGAGGAAATTAAAATAGAAGGGCGTCATGACCCGTGTATTGTCCCAAGAGCCGTTGTAGTTGTGGAGTCTATGGCGGCTATAGTTCTATTAGATTATCTTTTAATAGAAGGAAAAATCCCTTCAGTGTTAAAAACCTAAATATTTTTATTTTTTAAAGGAACTTAGATTTCCTTATAGATGTTATAATTATCGCGTAATAATTAAAAATGTTCTTAATTTTCTAAAAATATCTTGCTATATTTATTCAAACAATTTATGATAAAAAGGGGAGAGTAAAAATAATGAAGGAAGCAAAAGAAACTTTAACAGCAATTTTACTTGGTGCCGGTAATAGAGGAATGACTGTTTATGGTGAATATGCGTTAAAATATCCAGAAAAGTTGAAATTTGTAGCCGTTGCTGAACCTATTAAGATCAGAAGAGAAAAATTTGCTGAACTTCATGAAATTCCCCCTAATAAGTGTTTTATAAGTTGGGAGGATTTATTACAAGAAGAAAAATTAGCTGAAACTGCTTTTGTTTGCACACAGGATCAAATGCACATTAAACCAACAATCAAGGCGTTAGAGATAGGGTACAACGTTCTATTAGAAAAACCTATGGCTCACACTTTAGAAGGTTGTATCGAAATCGTCAAAAAAGTTAAGGAGACTGGTAGAATACTTGGAATTAGCCATGTTTTGAGATATACAAATTTCTTTTCGACTATTAAGGATACTATCCAAAAAGGGTTATTGGGAAATCTTGTAAATATTTCACATCGAGAAAATGTAAGTTGGTATCATATGGCGCACAGTTTTGTTAGAGGAAACTGGAGGAATGTAAGATCATCATCCCCTATGATACTGGCAAAATGCTGTCACGATCTCGATTTGTTGTTTTGGATGGTTGGTGCTTTACCAAAAAAAATAAGTTCGTTTGGAAGTTTATTACATTTTAATTCAGTTAATGCACCAAAAAACGCTCCAGAATTTTGCATAGAGGGTTGTCCTATAGAGGATACTTGTTTGTATTACGCTCCAAGAATATATATTGATATAATTCCGATTATTCAAATATTAAAAAAAAGCGAGAAAAAAGGATTTAGAATTCTCGCTAATCTGAGAAAAAATCATATAAAATTTTTAACTGGACTGAGTAAATTAATTAAACTTTTACAACGATTGAGATATTGGAGGGATTGGCCCGTGGAACCTCTTTATTCCGGTCTTCCTGAAGAAAGTACCGAAGATTACTCTGATGAAACGAAAACGAAAATTCTAAAAACAAGTCCTTACGGTAGGTGCGTCTATAAATGCGATAACGATGTAGTTGACCATCAAGTCGTTAATATCGAATTTGAAAATAAAGTTACAGTTAATTTAACAATGCATGGATTTAGTGAACGGGAGGGGCGCACATTAAGGATTGACGGAACTAAAGCTACGCTAATTGGACAATTCTCCGATGCGGGGCAGAAAATTACCTTATTCGATCATTTTTCAGGTACTGAAAAAGTAATTTTTTCTCAACAGCTCTCTCTTGATTATTCTGGCCATGGTGGAGGCGATTTCTCATTGATCGATGCGTTTTTAGAAACTTTAGTTGGTAAGAGTAAAACCCAACCTTTAACAAACGCAAACGAAACTTTAGAAAGCCATCTCATGGCTTTCGCTGCTGACGACTCTCGCTTAAAAGGAAAAGTTATTGATATGGAAGAGTTCCGGATAAAAGCACAAAAATAGAATATTAAATATTTAGTTAATTTTAATTAATTTAAGTTTATAAGATACATATAGTCCAAAAAAAAAAGAATTGTTTAGGATGAGTAGAAAAATTGATACTTCTGCGCAATTTATCGAGTTTTTCGTTAAAAAAGGGCACTATCTAGTTGAGCTATCAGAAAATCATTTTAAAAATAGAGAATATAAAAAATCCCTTGAATTACTATCTCAAGCGCATACGATGTTTGAAAAGGGAGGCGCAAAAGCAGAAGCAGAAGATGTTAAAGCAAGATTTAACGATATAAAGAAAAATCACTTTTAAAAACAGTAATTATTGAATATCAGCTTCATTCTTTATCTTTTTATTGATATCTATTATGTGTGGTCCGTACCAAAACACTTTATTACAGCTCGGATTATTGCACTGATAAAATTCAGTATAATTTTTGAAAGTTTCAGGTTTAACCAATTTTTTTATCGAATTTTTATTTTCTACTTTTTTTAATATTGTATTACAAATAGAGCATCGTGCTTTTTCAATATCGAAGTTATAGTTTAATTTTAGCTTTATCTTAAGTTGGTTTAAATAGTTATAGACACCTTTTCCTTCTAGAAATATTGCTTTATCCCTCATTTTTTGATAGAAAGGCAAATCTTTAGTTATAACTATTCTATCATACTTTTCGGCGTATTGTTTTAATTTTTCGTCCGGAACGGGATCAGCGTGATAATAGTCGATTAAATCGTTGGCATAAATTGCATCGAATCCAAAAATTCTCAAGAACCGAGATAATTTGCCAAGCATGGCATCTACAAGAAATTTCATTCCTATTATAAATATATTTAAGTCATAAAATAAATTATTTATTTGATATTTTTAATAAATCTAAAATTATTAGCTGATTTTGAATGGAAACTAGAGAATTAATGAAAAAAGCTACGATTTTTCACGGTCATTTATGCCCAGGTGTCGCTATAGGCGTATTAGTGGCTAAATATATTTTAGAACACGATTTTGAGCGTTCTTCTGACGAAGAGCTAGTAGCTGTTGTTGAGACGGATAATTGTAGCGTTGACGCGCTTCAAGCATTATTAGGTACCACATTTGGTAAAGGCAATTTAATTCATAATGATTATGGTAAGAATAATTATAAGATATACAGTAGAAAGGGCCAAAAAGGGGTTAAATTAACTTTAAAAGCTTCTGTTTTGGATAAAAAAAAATTATCAAGGGATGAAAAAATTCAAAAGCTTTTAGATCTAGAACCTGGAGATCTCTTTGATATAAAAGAAATTGAATTTGATCCTCCAATATTGGCTCAAATAGAAGAATCGGTTCCCTGTGACATATGTGGTGAACTTACAATGGACAGCCGTATCATGAGATATCAAGATAGAAATATTTGCATTCCTTGTTATAAAGAAATAAAAAAATGAAGAAATTTATAGCCAATTTTTTTATCAAAAATCCGATTTAATTTGCGATTTAATATGAACGAACAATCTAAAGTTACTTTATCTGGTGCTGGACCTTTTTATTTTGATGGAAATGGTATTGGGATTATAATTATTCATGGTGGAGGGGGTGGAACCTGTGCGGACCTAAAACCATTAGGGGAGGATTTACACAAAAAAAAAGGGTATACGGTTCATATACCATTATTACCCGGATTTGGAACCTCACCCGAAGATTTACGAATTACTACTTTAAGTGCGTGGAAAAGAGCTTTAGATAAAGAAATAATAATAGTTAGAGAAAAATGTGAAAAAATTATAGTTGGAGGTCATTCTATGGGGGGTGTTTTCTCTTTAATATTAGCAAGTAATATTAACATCGATGGTGTCTTTACTATAAGCGCCCCCATTGGAATTCGAGGATTTGCTCCCAAATTAGTTCCATTGTTAAAATTATTCGTTAAATATTATCCAACTCCGTTAAAAAAGTTTAAACAAGAAACAAATGGAAAATGGGTGGGTTACGATAAAATTCCCCTTAATATTGTTGGAAAATTTAATAAGCTAATGAAAGAAATGAAAAAAGCATTAGGAGCAATAATTTGTCCTGCTTTATTTTTTCAAGGACGTTTAGACTCACAAATTAAAAAAAATAGTATGGATTTTATTTATGAAGTTGTTAATTCTAAAGTCAAGAAAAAAATATGGTTAGACCATAATGACCATCCAATTTTATGTAGTCCAGATCACGATGAGATTGTTTCCACACTAATAACTTTTATCGATGAGGTTTGCAATTAATTTAGAAAGATCAACAAATAATTTAAAAAAAATTAATTTATTATAATTAGATGGATGTAATTTAAAAATTTTTAAAAATGCTAATTAGAGAATTTTCAGAAAGGGATACAGAGGAAATTACATTATTAATGAAGAAGATTTGCATATTAAAGGGTCAGGAATTTGATGAAGAGAGATGGAGAAATAGTATAATCGAACATATGAAAAAAGATTCAAATTCTGAAGTAATTGTAGCATTTGATGATGAAAAAAAATCCATTATTGGAATGGCAAATTGTTCAATTAGAACATCAGATAAAGGTTATCGATTTGGTTTCATTTCTAACTTAATTGTAGAGGAAGAAAAAAGGAGATTAGGAATAGGGGAAGAAATAATGAGATATATTGTTGATTTTTTTAAAAGAAATCATGTTTATTCAATCAGATTAGCTTTAGAGCAAAACGCAGATAATGCCGCAAAAATTTTGTTTACGAAATTAGGTTTTCAAGAAACATTACGTATTTATGAATTAAAAATTTAAGATAAATGTAAGAAGAAAAATAATTATTATTTTATTATATAATGATTTGAGGAATGTATGATACAAGAAGTGCAAAAAGGACATACTCTTTTAATTAAAGGTCCTACAAGGGTTATATTATTAGAAGGAAAAATTGAAGTCTTTGGAAAAACATTAGTACCTAAAAAGGACGAGAAAAAAAACACGATAATCGTTCCAAGTGCTAATAATTATCCATTATATGCGTTGGAGCCATCGAGGTTAGAGATTTTCACTGGTAATAAAGATAATGTAGAAATAATTGAAGAAAACACGATTAATAATGAATGGGTGAAAATTAAGGATTCAATTATTAGCACGATTAGAAAAAACGAACCTAACAAACCATTAAAAGTAATGGTGTTAGGAGTTAGTAGTGGGAAAACTACTCTCGTAAAATTTTTAGCGAACAATATTATTAACGAAGGATTAAAAGCAGCTTTTCTCGATTCAGATTTAGGACAACAATTGTTATACCTCCCAACAACCCTTAATATAGGGGATATTAAAGAAGGTATTGTATCAAGCGCTGAAATTGATACCGATGAAACGATTTTCATTGGAAGTACTTTCCCAAAAGCTAATTTTAAATTTGTTGTTTCACATTTTTGCAAAAATTTGATAACTAATTTTGTTGAAAGACACAAGGATACGGATGTCATTCTTATTGACAGTGATGGATGGATAAGAACTGAAGCAGGAATTATTTATAAAACCTTTTTCATAGATACTGTCGATCCTGATATTCTGATTGTATTTCACGACGATTCTATCGAAGAATTAAAAGAAATTGAAAAAAATGCTGTTAAATCAAAGAAAAGAAAAATCTTTCTTTTAAAGGAGCACAATGAGTTTTTTTACGAAAAAGATAAAGAAGAAAGAAGATTTATTAGACAGAGTCAATTTGCAAAGGTTTTAGAAAACTATAGAAAGATTTCAATACCATTAAACGATATTAAATTCATAAAAAACGATTACGATATTGAAAACAATGAAATTATAGAAGTAGAAATCAACCCTAATAATTTAATTAATCTGCCTTATCATTATGTAATTATTTCTTTGCTTACAGAAGATTCTAAGATGATTAAAATTGGTCTTCTTTTTCTTATCAATTTAGAGAAAAATTATATTCTATTATTTTCAGATCTGAGTTTTAAAGAACAAAGTAAAGTGAAGAAAATATTACTTGGAAGTTTACGACTCTCGACCAAAGGCAACCATCAGGGGTATTTGTATTTATAGAATTTCCCCCCTTTCTGTTTGTTTTCATCAATTTATAATTTTATTAAAATCACCAAGGTTATCTTTATTTATAATTGCTATCTTTAAAAGCATAATAAGATTAATTGAAATCAGACTATCCATATTTTAAATCACGATTGAGTGATGTATTTGGGAGAGAACTTACTAACCAAATTCCTTAAATTAATGTCAAAAGATATCACTGAGTCTGATTTAGAATTAATTCAATTAGGAAGTACCTTAGGACTTAACCTAATCTCGTTCGCGGAACTTCGTTCATCTCAAGAAGACAGTTTTATAGATCGAATGAGAGAAAAAGCTTTGATAAAATTAGCTAAACATGGGGATAATGTTCTAGTTAATACTGACACATTTTATGCGGGTAGCATTGATTTTATGGTGTGTGATGAGCCCGAAGGTAAGAGATTTTTTCTTCTCGAAACAAATGGAGGTTCTAATCGAGGTTTGTCTATTCTTACTAATAAGCAACAAGATATAATGTATAATGGGTACTTGCAAGCAATTAGGCAGGCAATAGAAAAATCTAAAGGAAATAATGAAAAAGTATTAGTGTTAGTAGGCGTCCCCGTAAACGACGCTTTAATCCATGAAAAAGTAATTATGGTTGAATTTTTTAGGAAAAAAATTAAATCGATGGGTTATTCGCTTAAAATTTTTAATTCTGATAGTTATTCCAAGGAATATAAGGCAGAAGTTGTGTTTTTAATAGCGGATTATAAAGAATTAGATCAAACATTAACATTTTCTAAAGGATGGATTAAATATCTAGGTGAAAAAGTTAATGTTTTGATTGGAGATGGTATAGCGAGACGTCTAAACGATGAGGAATTTGTTAATCTAATTAAAAAAGACTTTCGCAGAATAAATACTATAATTGTAAATCCAATTTTCAAAATTACTGATGATAAATCTCTCACATATCTAGCAAGTTTTTACCATAAAAGTCTCCTTGAAAAGTTTAATTTGAAATATTTACTTTTCACAAAAGTTAATAATGAGAAGGAATTAAGCCAAAAAATAGACTATTTAATAAAAAAATACAATAAATCTTTTATCATTAAACCTATGGGAGGATCTGGTGGAGCAGGAGTAATCCCAATCTTAAAGAATGAAAAACCTCAACGAATTAAACACATTATAGAAGAAAGTAAAAGAGAGTTCTTTGCAAAATTTATGAAAAATCGTAATCCATATCCTTATACAATTCAAGAGATGGCTAACTTTAATACTATCTTGTGGAAGGGCGGAAAACATACTTATGACATAAGACTCTATTTAGCCCAAAAAGAAGGTCTTATAATTCCAGTTGGTGGTCTAGCAAGAATTGCTAGAGGTGTATATAAAGGCTCTTTAAAGAAAGAAGAATTTGTAGTAAACTTATCTGGTTTCGATGGTCAAATTGAAGTTGAGCGAGGTATTGGATTCTCACAGAAAAATAGTAAACTATTAAATTTGTCTATAGATGATTTTGTTAATATGTCTTGCATTGGATGTACCTTAATCGCTAAGATATGTAAAGATTACCAACAGTTAATTAATTTCTCAGATTGGGATAAAATTATTGGTTAGAACAAGCATAAATCCTATAATATTCTAAATTTAATGAAAGTTTTCTGATGACACTGGCCCTTTTTTAGAACCTATTGGCTTTTCATAAATTTTACTATAAATAGCTAATAATACTTATTATTTTATGCTATTAAAAGCTCCTTCTCGTTGAGATTTTTCTCACTTAAACAATCCTTATGATAATAAAAAGTTTTGTTACCGTAAAATTTCCCGTTTATTAAATTTCCTAAAGTTATTTTGAAGTGTGAATTTAACTTTTGAAGTTTAATTTCTTCTCTACAAATAGGACAAATCATTAAAATACAATTTATATACTTTAAATTAAATTAAAAAAGAAATATTTAAAGTTAACAATTTTAAAATTCTAACTTAAGATTGAGCTAAGAGTTAAAAAATTTTAGAGAAGCTGCGACTAAAACTATTTCGTTTTTCTTTTGAGTGTGGCCACCCTTTTTTAAAACTAATGTGTTTTCATCTGAAAGATCTAGCAGTTTAACATTTTCCTTGAAGTTCTTAAATTTTATAATTTTATCGTTTCTAGCATGAATAAGAAATATTCTCTTAGAATAATTACGCCATATATCTTCTGATAGTAAGCGTTTAGATTTCTCGATTACGATGTATGGAGATAATTCTTCATTTTCTTCTTTATTTGGGAACAATTTTACACCCCTTAATAGATAGCTAAGCATTACTATAGGACTATATTTAGGTAAGTTTTGTTTGTAATAAGATATTGAAGAAATGGCAATTATTTTTTCAATATGAACATTTGAAAACCCTCCACATAGAACAGTTATAGCTCCGATGCTGTATCCAACGGAATAGATTTTTTTGTTCTTAAGCTGGTCATTATCCTTAACCCATTCTATTATTTTTCTATAATCATCTATTCTCTTTAAAAATTGACTCCTCCTTCCTACCTTTTTAGACTCTCCAATGCCACGTGCATCATACGCTAAGATTGTATATCCTTGGTAAGCTAACGGTAAATAATAGTATTGTAGAGTTTCTTTTGTGTCTGAAAAGCCATGGCAGACAACGACAATAGTATTTTTGGATTTAACAATTTCTTGATCGTTTGAACGTATTAAACAAGCTACAATACACCTACTTTTTCCTTTTTTGTTTTTACCAACTTCGATTTTAATTTTAGAAATTATTAAACTCCCAAATTTAATAGGAGCCCATCTATCGAAGTACAAATCCCTAAAGCTCCAGTATATTTCAAATGGAGTGTAAATGATTAAAAATGTTGTTGTTGATAATATCAAACACGGTTCAAAAGGATTACCCCACGAGGTATTTAGGTTCCAGATGTATGCACTAAAAATAATTCCAATAATGATTATAAATATACGTTTTTGATTCTTTGAGAGCATTAATTATCCCTAATGTTAGTTTATGGGGCTGAATACGATAAGATTTGAATAAAAAAATAAAAGGAAATTGGTTTTTCATGGCTTATTGGGTTTTGGACAGCCGTGATCATGAGCAATTTTACAACCTGGTATGCTCTTTAAACCAGGACATGGATCGCATTTCACTTTTCTTAACATTTTTACAACATCGTCAATTTCTAATCCGAATTCTTCTTCTTCTGTTTCGTCCGTTAACATATCATCTTTAATTTCACTTAGATCGTAATCAAGATCTTCTTCTAAATTATCTTGTTCCTCATATAAATCAAGAATTTCGTCTCCTTCATCATCCATTTTTCCTTCGGGAACATCTTCACTTTCGGTTTCTGTTGGTACTTTCTTTTTTTTAGCCATTGATTTCACGATTAATATTAGTTATTTTATTTAGTATTAATATAAAATAAATTAATTCAATAAAATTTAGATTTTATTATTTTATTTTCGAAAAGTGAAAATCTAATTCAATTCTTAGTTAGTGATAAATCTTAATGCCAAATAATAAGTTCAAATATATTACATTAAAATTGGTACAGAATTGAATTTCTTAAAAAAAGATACATTTAATAAAGCCAAGATATAATTTAATTTTAATTTAAACTATTTTAAAAAAAAATTGGTGAATTATAAATTGGAAAATATTCAAGAAGCACCTAAATTTTCTACGAAAATGCGATTGAATTGGGCGATGGCTAGTTTTGGAGGTGCATTGATTAGCGGGATATACGCTGCGCTCCTCCCAATTTTCTACATTGATTATCTTGGATTAGTGGAAAATGCTGCTGTGATATACTGGGTACAAATTATTTATGTTTTAGTAAACGCATTCAATGATCCAATATTTGGGATAATGTCTGATAGATCCAAAGCAAAAAAGGGAAGAAGAATACCTTTTATGAGATATACTGCGCCTTTTTTAGCGCTAACATTTATCCTCATATGGTTTTCTCCGGATTCAAGCTCTGGAGAGTGGATAGTATTCTTGTGGATGGTCATTACTACTTGCCTTTATGATACAGCCTACACAATCATTTTTTTGGTTTATTCTGCATTATTACCTGAAGTAACTGAAAACGAACAAGAAAGAACTGGCCTTCAAGTGTATGCTTCGTTCTTGTCATTGATTGGTATGGTTTTGGGATTTATAATACCTGATATGTTTAGAAATCAATCTCGCTTTCTCTTGTTAATGTCAATGATAGGCGTTGGAATTGTGGGTGCGGCGTTAATAATGTATACGACGTATAAGTTTAAAGAGAGACCAGAATTTACAAAAGTCGATAAACCATTAGGTTTCTTTGACGCGTTAAAGTTCACATTCAAAAACCGTTCCTTTTTGAGCCTAGTTGCTGCTAATTTTATGGGAATCTTGATTCAATCGTTAATCCTTGGTTCGCTCTTCTATTTAGCAGATTACATCCTGCAAGAATCTACACTTACCTTATTAATATTCGTATTTTTACCCTTGATTATAGGTATATGGATCACGCCAAAATTAATTAAAAAGTGGGGTGTAGTTCGAAGCGACCAAATTCTTTTACTAATTGGTGGTACGGGGTTAATCCTATTGTTTTTTATTATAGGTTTAGAGAGCAATATAATGATATACATTTTTCTAGCAATAGCCGGTTTTGGATTTGTTGGTCCATTAATCTTTACAAATGTTATGTTTGCTCAAGTAGCAGACGAAGACGAATTGAAAACTGGAGTTAGACGAGAAGCAGCGTTCTTTGGGATAAACGCTTTATTAACAAAACCAGCTCAAAGCCTTGCTATTGTAATTCCTACAATGCTCTTAGATCTCTCGAACTTTATTCCACATGCCTTAGGGCAGCCTCCAGTCCTTCCACAACCCGCTGAAGCGATATTTGCAATTAGACTTTTTATTAGTCTCATTCCAGGGATTGCTCTTATTTTAGCAGCCTTTATCTTGCAATTATATCCAATCAAAGGAAACTACTGGGATAAAATACAAAAGGATATTTTGATTTTGCACGATCAAAAGCATAAAAAATTGAAGGAATTAGAAAGGTAAAGTTCCATCTTTAATTTTTTTTTTTTCTTAATTATTACTATATTTTAATATTCTTATCTCTATTTCTTATAAAAATTAAAAGAGGTATATATCTATTAAAAATTAGAATTTATACACCAAACCTTTGTTTATTTGATCCACCAATTTGGAATTACCATATAAAAAATTAAATGAATTATTAATTTGATTTAGGTTTTCATTCACTTCTCCCTTTAAATAAGTAAGGTATTTTGGTAGAGCAAAACGACGTTTAAAATTTTTAATTTTTATATTTGGTACCGAATTATGAGAATTTAATAATTTACTTAATTCATCGTAAGGCTCGAATTGTAAATATAGTTGAGCAACTAAAGAATTTGTTAGGTTTTGATAAAAATTTAAGAGTTTTTCGATTTCTAATAATTGAATTTCATCGTTTGGTTCTTGGAGAAGTTCAAATCTTAATTGCGATAAAAATTGATTTATTTTGCCTAAATAAGAAAGCGACGTGGGAAAAAGTTCTGGCATGGGCAGTTTTTTTATAAAACTTCCATTAAACCTTAAATAACCTCCAGACATGTGAAGAGTTCCGTATAATGCTTTAAATACTGAATTAATAATATCTGAATTCATTATCGAAAGTAAACAAAAATAGTCGTTTGTTTTAAATGAAGGTACCCTTAAAAAATAAAGCCCCGTTAAATTAACGTAAATACCCGGATCGTACACACAAGTAATATCCTTAGCAATTTCTCTAAAAATTATTTTTTCACTATTAAGGTTATCCCAAACTTCTTTTTTCTCTGATGGAAAGCTAAAATATGATACTTCGTGATTTACTTTTGCGATTTTTATGCGTTTTTTGAAATCAATATAATATTTACCAACATTTCCGGTTCCTATCAATATTAAATCTTTATTAGAAGTCTTATTTTTACTAATATTTTTGAAGTTTTCCGCCCATTTAATGAAACCGAAAGGACGATATGTAATTTTTAAACCCTTTATAACTTGTATCATTGGTTTGAAATAAGTATACAAGAAGTTAACTAAGTTTATATCAGGAGATATTGGTATTACAGATGATGGGAGGTTTTTTATTGAATCTTGGGGTAATTCAGTTATTTTTTCATTTTGCAAATGCTTAAAATCTTTCATGCTCTCAAATTTTTTTATTAGAATCGTATTTCCTGTGTTAGTTCTTTTTTTAAAAGAAATAATTATTGGATAAGCAGCAGTTTTTTGAAATATCAGTAATGAGGATACATTAATAATTTCCTTAAGCTCTGTATCTCGCAATAACATCTCCCTAATTTTCAGACCATAATCGGCTGATAAAAATTTATTGGTAGTTAAAAAAGATAGGCATCCAACTCCTTTTTTCAATAATTCTATCGATTTTTCAATAAAAACAACACTAAGATCAAACAATCTATAAGCAGATTCAAATTTTTTTTTGATTTTTTTTTTGAAATCTACATCTAATATCTTCTTATTTTCGACGTAAGGAGGATTTCCGATTATGAGGTCAATATCAGTTGAATCAAATTTAAGAAGGTAATCTAAATTAAATATATTAAAGTTCAGATCGATTTTATCGATATAATTTTCAATTTCGTCTAAATTTGAATTGATACGAACTAAATCGTCTAAAAATGGGGACTTTACATCCGAATAAAGCCATAATATCAGTCTTAGTTTTGAAATCAAGTATGCTGACTTATCAATTTCGATTCCGTATAAATTGTTTTGAATTATTTTTTTCTTAATATCGTAATCAGGACACCCTAACTCAAATATCTTATTGATATTAAAAAGAACTTCGGCGATGGCGATCAAAAATCTTCCCGTGCCACAAGCGGGGTCTAGAATTTTAATATTTCTTATTTTTGCTTCAAATCTATCTTTAAGACTTTCATTTTTTGCGAGTAATTGTTTTAGACTGGCGTAATCACAGTTTGTTTGAAAAACTTTTCTTAGCTCTAAAAAATCGTCAAAAAAGATCCTAAAAATGTTTAATACCATAAAGTCCGCAATTGGTTGAGGAGTATAAACTACTCCACGATCTCGATTATTCTTCTTTTCAGTAACTATCTCATTTTCGAATTTGCTAATTATGTTTTCCAAAATTTGTATCTTGTTTTTAGATGACTGCATTTTCGTGGAATCCTAACAAAAAAAATCGTTTCTTTGAGATTTTTTATTAACACTAATTCTAATAATCAAATCCTTTATTTATAAGAATGCAAGATATTAATTTAAAAGTTAAAGTACAATTAATAGAGATAAATTAAAAATTATACTTGCAAATAAGATTAAAAAATGATAGACAAACCGTTTTTAAATAATCTTATAAAGGAACCATATAAAATCTCTAAACTAGAGTTCAAATATATCTCAGAGATTTTACGAAAAGCAGAAGAGATTTTTAAAGAAGAAAACTTGTTATTAGAGTTTAATCTCGATGATTCCAAAAACGAAGTATGGGTTATTGGAGATATTCATGGAAATTTAGAATCTTTACAGAGATTGATTGAAATAATAAATGTAAAAAAACCTGAGTTTGTAATTTTTCTAGGTGATATTGTTGATCGGGGTGCAAATCAGTTAGAATGTTTAATTTTGGTTCTTGCGTTAAAAATTAGATATCCAAATAGATACTATCTATTAAAAGGGAATCACGAAACTTTAGAAATTAACAAAGCTTATGGATTCTTCCAAGAATTTAAATATAGATTTAAAGATCAAAAAAAATTTGACGAAGTTTTAGCCGTATACAATGTACTTCCCTTTTGTGCTTTAGTAAATAAAGGCATATTATGTCTACATGGCGGGATTCCCGAAGATATCGCGATTTTAAGGAAGTTGAGTGGATTAAAAACAAGAGATATTGTTTCAGTATCCAAAACAATAGCAGAAAGTCTAGTACAAATTATGTGGAATGACCCTAAATCCGATTTAAAAGGATTCTCAGAAAGTTTTAGAGGTCCTGGAACAAAGTTTTTTGGAGAAGATGTTTTTAATGATTTTATGAAAGAGTATAATTTAAAATATTTAATTAGAGCGCACGAAGTATTCCTTGAAGGTTATAAATGGTTTTTCAACAAGCGGTTGTTATCTATATTTTCTTCTGCTAATTATAGAGGTAAGTCATCACCAAATCCAGCGTCCTACGCCGTTATAAAAAATAATTTGGTAAAACCAAAATTAATCAAAAAATTATAACACCAATTCGGGAAATTTTTCAACAATCTCGGGATATTTTTTAATTTCTTCCTTCCATCGATCGATTTTATCTAATTCCAGAGATAATTTTTGTGAAGCTATTGTCTTTTTTGTAGGTATATAGATATAAGCAGACAATAATCTATTATTTTTTAAATAAACTTCGGCGATTATTCGTTCAAATAAATCATCAAAAACTCCTTCGATTGAATCTAAAAATTCTAATTCTTGTTGGTTCACATCAAATTTTAAAGTCCAAAAGGAATTCTTTGAACGTAAAGCATAAGGAAACCAACTATTTTTAGGAAAAACTCTTGTAAAATTTTTTACAAGACATACTTCAACATTGAGTTTATCCTTCCACAGATTCCGAGTTATGAAGGTTCCATAACCAATAATTGATACGAGATTTGAATCTGAGCTTTTTTTATCAATCAATTTAAGCTCTCAATTTATATAACTTAAGAATTAAAAATTGAGCATTTGAAACAAGGGAATTAGATGAAATGCTTCCTATTTTTATATTTTTAATTGATTTGCGTCCGGTTTTATGAAAAGCAAATTATTACCGCGAATAAATATCTCGTTGTACTTAGCCACAGGGCTACCTTCCATGATTTCTGTCGCATTTTCTAGAATCATGTTCATGTATGCATCAATTTCTTTTAAGTTCCCCTTATATTCAGTGCCATCTTTTAGTCTGAGCAATATCTCACTGTTCTGGGCATTTTGAAGTATTGTTAAAGGGTTCTTATTTCTGATATTCTGATTTGACATATTTTAACCTTTATAAAAACATTTATAATATAATTATTGAAAAGATAATTTAAAGAAAAACTTTTTTGAATTAAAACCTTTTTATCGGATATTAATTATTCTTATATTTTGATCTGTTTGGTAATTTTCTTGAAACCTTTAAATAAAGATTTAGATAAGAAAAAAAATATTATTGAGAAATATAATTCAACCTCAAGCTTCTACGATAATAGATATAGCAAAATACAAAAAGAAAAGTATAAAATTCTTTTTAGAAATTGTAATTTAAATTATAAAACCATTCTAGATGCTGGTTGTGGTACAGGCCTATTAATTGAATATGTTTTTAACATAAATATCGATAATATAAAGAAGAAGGTCAAATATGTTGGAATAGATATCTCTTGGAAAATGCTAATGAACTTTTGTGACAAATCTAAAAAAATAAAAGATAGTGAAGATATAAATCTAATTTTAGGAGATATCGAAAACTTACCGCTAAGACAAGAAAGTTTTAATGTAATTTTTTCAATCACATCGCTCCAAAATTTACCGGTCATAAAGAAAGGTTTGGGTGAATTTATTCGAGTTGGTCAAAAGGATTCGCTTTTGAAATTATCAATCTTACGAAAACAATTGAAAGTAGATGATTTAATAGCATATTTAAAAACAAATACCCTAAACCTTAAGACTGAGTTTTTAGAAAATATAGAAGATGTGATTATTCAAGGAAGTCTAAATAAAAAAAATATTATTGAGGAAAACATTTGAAAGCTTTTCCGTTACGTTTTAAGGTAATACTTTAAAGAAAAAGCTACTAAATTTGAAAGATATTCAACAAATTTATCATCTGTATCAAATAATTCCATTACAGATAAATGATGATATAAAATCGCATTAACAAGATTATACAAAAAGATAAATACATCAACTAATCTTTTCTCGGATATTTGTTTAAAATTTTCATTTGTATTCCTTAATTTCTGCACTTTATCTTTAAAAATATTGAAAATCTTCTCTTTGTGTGCATCATGTAATATTTTATCAGATTGTATAGCAGACCTAAAAGCTAGATTATATCCTTTATTTTCTTCGTGATTCTTAAATAAATCTAAAATAAAATGATTGAGAAAATCTCTTATATTTTCCTCATTCATGATACTTAAATTCTGACTATCCAAAAAAGTTTCCATCGATTCACCAAAATATTTTCTTATAATATCTTCTTTCCCTTTCGGAAAATATTTATAAATCGTACCAATACTAATCTTAGCCGATTTTGCAACATGATTTGTGCTTGTTTTGTGATATCCTTGTTTTAAAATTAGTTTAAAAAATGTATCATAAATCTTGTTAATTTTTTCTTGTTTATTTCGTGAAAATTTTTTGCTTGACATTATAATAATATTAAATGAGTAATTACTCATAAATTTTATAAGTGAGTAAATACTCACTTATTTAAAAATTAAATGGTTATGACAAATAAATGATTCAAGAAGAAATAATTAAATTTTACAAACCTGCTAATCAAAACGATATAGATGTTGTGGAAGATCTCATATATCCAGTATTTTCTAAGAAAAACAAAAAAAACAAGCACTATTGGAATGAGATCCAGTCATTATTTTTATCTGCCATGAAAAATGCTAATCTAAATTTTCTTAAAAGATATATTTTTTGGTTATATGTAAACAGAACCATAACTAAAGGTCTGAAAAAAGGAATACCTCTTATTAAGGTTGAAGAAACATTGCGAAAGTTTCTCAGAAAACGCGTCGATAATGAAAAAGATCGAAAGGCTTATGCATTCGAATGTGCTAAAAGGAGTTTTGAATTAGTAGAAGACTACATCGTAGGAGAGAAGATACTTGATCTTGGTGCGGGAAATGGTCTTTTAGCGTTAGAAATAAAAAAACAACTTAAGAAAGAAGTCGTACTGGTTGATATTGTAGATTATAATTATACAGACTTACCATTAATCTTATATAATCCAGAGGAACAGATACCTTTAGCAGATGGGGAAGTAGATACTACTATTTTATATACCGTGTTGCATCATGCGAGTGACCCCGAACATCTATTGAAGGAAGCAACGAGAATAACCAAAAAACGCTTAGTAATTATAGAAGCCTATATTGAGGAAGATGATATATGTATGACTAATAGTTTTTTTGATTGGTTTTACAATCGAGTAATTGGAGACGAAGATATCAATGTACCTCTTAATTTTCTTAAGCTGGAAGGATGGAAAAAAATTCTGAAATTATATGGATTTAATGTAATTGAAAATAAATATGTTGGAATTAGTGAACCCCTTGTTCCAGAACATCAGGTATTAATTATCGCGGACCATAATTATAGTTAATTTATAATGTCAGATTATAAAATTCAATTTGACTATTGTCTATATTTAATGATCAAAACATTTAGTTACAGGTCAACAGAGAGGATGTCCAGACGAATCCAGAATAGTAAATATAAATAAGCATTAATTCCAAATTTACTTTTTTTCAAATGATTGAATAATCTCTACAGGGTTGCTTTCTATATGGTATTTCTTTTGAAAGAAGTTACACACATTTTTAATATCTCTTTCTAAAATTGATCTTGCGTTTGGGTGATCTGATGGAACCCATTGTAGCCAATCGATTATTAATATATTTCCTTTATTATCTACTACTATATTGAATTCTCCTAGATCACCATGGATCATGTTCGCTTCTTGATAAATTACTTTAATTTGTTTGATGATCTTGTTAAAAATCTTACTTGGATTTTTAAGATTTTGATAATACGCTAATTCTTTTCCTCTTAAGTATGACATTACTATCATATGTCGATTAAATCCTATTGGTTTAGGGGTATCTAATTTAAGTTCGTAGATTTTACCTAAAGCGTCAAATTCTTTTTTAGCGGCAAGTCTGTTAACATACAACCAAGATAAATGTTTTCGATTACCAAGAAAGCTTCTTAACTTCTTAATGTTTTTAAAACTGGTCCTTCCCATCCTATATATTTTTAAAGCGTAAATATTTTCATTATCGTCCATACAACCATAGACATCTGATTCTTTACCTTTACCTATTATAGGTCCCAACTGACTAATTATCTCTTTCTCAACCAAGGTATGAAGACCTAGTACATCGTAACCAATAGAATTAAGTGTATATGCTATATCATTTTTAGAAGAATCTCTTACTATTAAATCTAATTTATGTACCTTTTTAAGACGAAATAAGGTTTCTTCTATTGGATTCCTAGAGTAGAATTTTATGTTATTTACCGTAACGTATTTAGATCTTTTCATTCCGATCTCAATTCCCATTAAAATTCTTAAATCTTCCTTATCCAGTTTTTTTTTCTCCAGTAATTTTGCTGCTTCAGCCATATTGATTATCTTATTATTTCTTTTAATTTAAGACACTTATCTAAAAATTATTAAGTTATTATTTAAAAACATTTCTTTAAAATTGAAACTTAGCAGATCAAAAAATATATTTTCTGTAGGCTATAATGAATGAAGTGAGTTTTTTCACGTTTGGTAACTCAAAAATCATAATGCCTGTAATAATTACAATTAAAAATATAAAGATGTCAGTTTGTTTAATATAGTAAATTGAAGCGGTTGATCCTTCTTGGAATAAAAACAAGAAAACTCCTTGTTGTAGATAAAACGCTATTCCGCTGCAAATTATCACGCCTAATAAGGAAAAAACAATAGCTTGATGTTCGCTCTCAAATATACCAATCGCAGTAATAATAACAAAAGAAATCAAAGAAATTACTATTAATATATACGAAACATTGAGCCAATTACGGTACAGATCCGCACTAACCTCAAAATTATTGCCAATATTCGTCCAAGACAAAGATGAAGCTAAATTTAAAGCAGAAAATATCGGTAAAATCAAAGACACTACTAGAAAAATTAAATATAACCTTATTGTAATAAATCTTGTAAACTTCTGGTGCTCTCTTTCGTCTTCTTGTTTTATTTCTTTTAACATTAAATCCAATTTATTTTGAATATAATCTGGAATTTCTTTCTTTAAAATAGATAATTGAAAATGTATGTGAGGATAGTTGGACATTAAATTTTCTATTAATTTATATCCTCTATTAAGTCTTTCTTTAGAGCTTTTTGGTCCGTTCCATAGATAGATTATTTTACGCTCTTCATCCAAAATAGCGCATAAATCGTGGTAAAGTAAGCTTGTGCTTTCCTCGACCCATTTTTTATTAGGTTCGTTGAAAATGTATGTCTTCAGCATAGATAATCAATAATTTTTAACTCTAAATAATTTATATTTTTTTCTATATCTTCGCTATATTGTTAAAATAATAAATTTAGAAAAAATTAAAATAACTAAAAGAAATCTGTTGAAAAAAAGTTATTCTTTTTCAATTCTTTCTTTAATCGCTTCCCATAGATCGCTAATATATCGTCTATAATTCTCAATTTGGCTATCAGAGATCGTCCTAAATCTTTTTTGGATTTTTAAATATTCCTCAATAGGTTTGCGTTTTGATGGGTCTAAAAATCTCTTACTATCTTTTGATAAAATAAACTTACCGTTAATTACTTCATATAACGGCCAGAAACCCGTTTGAACGGCTAATCTCCCGATCTCAATTGAATCTTTTGGATTGTATCCCCATCCCGGAGGGCAAGGAGCAAGAATGTGAATATATTTTGGACCATAAATATTTTGAGCGTTCTTAAATTTATCGTATAGATCAAGCGGATACGACGAAATGGCTGTTGCAACGTAAGGGATGCCATGTGCCTCCATAATTTTAGCCATGTTTTTTTTGTATCCCACTTTACCAGTAGGAGTTGTAGTGCTAAAAGCACCAGGTGGCGTACTTCCACTTCTTTGAACACCTGTATTCATATACGCCTCGTTATCATAACAAGCAAAAATAAAGTTGGTTCCTCTCTCAGCCGCTCCGCTCAAACTCTGAATTCCAATATCTACGGTCCCACCATCTCCCGCAAACGCAACAACATTAACATCGGCTAATCCTTTATCTTCAAGCGAAGCTACAATTCCAGAAGCAGAAGCGCCCGTAGTGGCAAAAGGAGTATGAAGCACAGAAACTTTAGTGGTACAAAACCCTTGCATTCCGTGTAAAACAGTTAAGCACGAAGCGGGTACAGTAATAATTGTTCTTGGCCCAAGGGCTTTTAGAGCAATTCTATATATTAACGCCATTGAACATCCTGCGCACGCTCTAGTACCGGGGTAAATAAATTCTTCTTCAGGTATATCCATTAATTTAACCAATATATTTTAACCTCCTTTGAAATATTCTGATTCGTCATAATCTCCTAAATCTTCCAATCTTAAACCAATAAAATCAGTTTCATGTGATATTATTCCTATTTCGGATTCTTCGATTGCTTTATACACGCCCTTTATAATATGTTGATCAGTAATATCTCTACCCCCTAACCCTACTATAAATCCTTTAATAAAGGGGCTATTTTTCAAACCATATAAAGCAGCTTTCAACTCGTATGATAACACGCCTTCGTATCCATAACCAACATCCCTATCAAAAACGACGATTTGCTTTTTATTTTTGAAGAACTCTCTTAAATACGAGACGGGAAACGGTCTAAATAGCTTCAAGCTCACTAAACCAACTTTTAACCCGTCTTTTCGAAGTTTTTTAATAACATTTCGAGCTTGAGAAGCTACTGAGCCCATTGCAAAAATAATGGTATCAGCGTCCTCAGTTAAATGCGTCTTGTAAATTCCATTTCCGTAAGATCGCCCAAATTTGTCGGCAAATTCGTTATGAATCTCTTTGATCACTTCAATTGAATTTTCAAGAGCTTTTTGCATCGCATATCTATACTCAAAATACCCGGGAGCGACTCCTTCTTCACCCCGATCTCTTAAATGAGGTGTGGTGACAGGACCAATACCCTTCACTTGAGACATATCTGATAAATTAATATGATGCTTTAGGGGAGGTAGAAAACCATCAATATCTTCTTGATTTTCTAGGATTACTGGCATCATAGTATGGGACAATATATAACCATCATAGGCTACAACTGTTGGAAGATAAACTCTTGGATCTTCCGCGATTCTAAAAGCTTGAATATTAGTATCGTAAATTTCTTGATTGTCCATACAAAACATTTGAATCCAACCAACATCGCGCATAGTAATAAAGTCTTGGTGATCCGTCCAAACCGACCAAGGGGCCCCTGTTGCTCTAGTTGCCAAATTTATTATTATCGGCAATCTGTTGCCCGCAGCCCACGGTAGCATTTCATACATGTACATCAATCCGTGAGACGATGTTGCCGTGCCCACTCTTGATCCTGTAGCCGAAGCTGCACAACATACCGCTAATGCGGAATGCTCTGATTCCACTTTAACAAAACGGGCATTCATTTTACCTTTCGAAACAAATTCTGCTACTTTTTCTACAACTGGACTTTGTGGAGTTATTGGGTACGCCGCAACGACGCCAACTTTAACTTGTCTGAGAGCTTGAGCTGCTGCATGGTTTCCTGTCAAAATCTTAATTTTATGACTAATTTTTTCAGATTTATTTTCTGTAATTGTCATTCAATTTTCACCTCTACCATTTTAATTGCATTTACAGGACATTCTTCCATACAAATTCCACATCCTTTACAATATTCTAAATCAATTATAGGAGGAATAGTCCTAGATACTACTGCTTCTGGACAATATAGCCAACAATTAAAGCAGCTAGGTTTTCCCGATTTTGCCGGAATACATTTTTCTAAATCAATTACGGGTTTTTTAGGGCTCCATGTGCCCGTTTTCCCAGCTTCCCCCTTTACGGGTTTTTGAACGGAACCTAAGATTTTTTGATAATCCTTTTTCGTATTAGCCATAGATATCACACAAATTAATGAATAAAAGCCAATATAAAAATTAATAACTATTGAAATAAAACTCTTCCGATTAATTAAAATAGGGCTATTTAATAGAGCTAAAAGAAATTATCTAAGAAAAGGCGATTAATCTATTCATACAATATTATTTTAAAAAAAATGTTAGTCTTTCGAAAAAGAAAGAAATTTATATTCAACAATTTCATTATCTCTTTAGAAAAAAACATACATTATGAATAAGAATCACTTTTTTTGGTGATGGATATAGATTATAATAAAGAAGAAGTTAGAGAAAAATTCAAGGATTTATTTGAACACTCTTTGGATTTAATTTATGTAAATGATTTATACGGCAATTTTCTCGATGCAAATGAATTGACTTTAATTTCTCTCGGTTACGAGAGGAAGGACATTCCTAATTTGACTTTTACTGATATACTTGACAGAGATAATTTGATTAAGGCATATAACACATTAAAGGAAGTAAAAAAAACGGGGAAACAATCTGCTCAGATGGAATACAAGCTTAAAACAAAAACGGGCGATTATATATTTATCGAAACATACAGCATTCCCTTAAAAAAAAATGATAGATTGTACGGAATATTAGGAATAGCCAAAAACATCACCAAACGGAAAAAAACAGCGCAAAAATTAAAAGAATCAGCAGAAATGTTCATAGCTTTATTTAAGGAAGGTCCAATTCCTACTTATACTTGGAGAAAAATTGGAGATGATTTTGCTCTCATTGACTTTAATAATGCCGCAGATAAAATAACTCACGGGCATGTCGAAACTTTTTTAGGAACTAACGCGTCCGAGATGTACAAAGATCGTCCAGATATTTTGAACGATTTACATCTTTGTATAAACGAAAAAACTCATATTACGCGAGAAATGAAGTATAAATATAATTTCTCAAAGGAAGAAAAATATTTACTAGTAAATTACGGTTATGTAGGTCCTGATTTAATAATTGTGAGCACAGAAGATATAACGGAAAGAAAAAAGGCAGGAGAGAAATTAAAGGAATCTGAACTTAAGTATCGCAATATGATTAATAACCTAGATGTTGGTTTTTACCAAGTATCTCTAGATGGTACGATGATAAACCATAATCCAGCCCATAATAAGATTCTAGAATATGATCAAACAGAGAGCCTCATAGGTAAAAGAGTAACAGATTTTTGGCAAGTTCCAGAAGATCGAGACGATTATTTAAAGCAGATATTAGAAAATAGTTATGCTAAGAATTACATCTGCCCATCCCTAACTAAAGAAGGTAAAAAAGTTGTTGTCCAATTAAATTCTCATTTAATGCGGAATAACGAAGGAAGTCCAATTGGTATTGAAGGAACTTTTATCGACATTACAGAAAAATACAATTTGGAGCATGAATTGAGAGAATCTGAAGAGAAATTCAGATCTATAGCCGAACAATCGTTATTGGGCATATGTGTAATACAAGATGATTTAGTTAAATTCATTAATAAACAATTTGCTGATCTATTAGGATATACAGTCGAAGAAGTAAAGGATTGGGAACCAGGTTGGTTTGCAAACGTTATTCATCCAGATGATAGGGATTGGGTAATAGATCAAGCTACAAAGAAACAGTTGGGTTCAAACGATATAAGAAATTATTATCAATATCGCCTAATAAATAAATCTAAAAAAATTATTTGGTTAGATAATTTCTCTAAATCAATTATATTTAGGGGCCGAAAAGCGAATTTAGTTACTGTTGTAAATATTACGGAAAGAAAAATTACTGAACAAAAATTAAAAGAATCAGAGAGAAAATATCGTAATATCTATGAGAACACTCCTTTTTCAGTAGTATTAATCAATTCACAAGGTGTAGTTGTAGATGCTAATCCAACAACCGAAGTAATTTTTGGTCATAAGATAGACGAAATAATTGGTAAAAAGTTTAAGGATCTTACAATAATACATCCAGATTACTTATCAACAATTTTTGCACTTTTTAAAAAGTTTGTAAAAGGAGAAAAAATGCACCGAATAGATATTCAAATACAAAGAAAGAATGGGACGACTTTTTGGGCAAATCTTCAAGCTGCTCTGATGAAAATCAGGGATGAAACATACGTTCAAGCTTTATTTACAGATATCACTAAAAAAAAAGAAGCTGAGTTCCTTGTTGACGAGGAATTAAAAAAATTGAAGGAACTTGATCAGTTAAGAAAAAATTTAATTTCGAGAGTTTCGCACGAATTAAAAACACCTCTTGTTTCAATTAGTGGAGGTTGTGAACTCCTTTTAACCCTATATGGAGAAAAGCTAAGTAAAGATGAATTAGAGTTAATAGAACTTATTGAAAAGGGAGGTAAAAGGCTAAAACATCTAGTCGAAAATTTAATTGATATATCTAGAATTGAATATAATAAATTCAAATTACAAAAAGAATCCAACGATCTGTGCGAACTTATTCGGGACGTCTCAAAAGAATTAATGTTTTTATTAAGAGAGAGAAAAACTAATTTAAACCTCACGCTTCCTGAGAGCTTTTTTTTGAAAATGGATAAAATTAGGATTGAACAAGTAATCATGAATTTATTATCCAATGCCATAAAAAATACACCTCCAAAGGGGGACATAAAAATAGTTTTAAAAGAAAAGGAAGATTGGGCTGAAATCTCTATTAGCGATGCAGGGATAGGTCTTACTCAAGAGGAAATGGATTTGATCTTCACTAGGTTTGGTAAAATAGAACGGTATGGGGAGGGTTACGAATATATCGACATCCAAGGCACTGGGTTAGGATTATTTATCTCAAAAGAGATAGTAGATTTGCACGAAGGGGAAATCAGGGCGGAATCAGAAGGAAGAAATAAGGGGAGTACATTTATCGTAAAACTGCCAATATCTTAAAATATGTATTTTCAAAAATGGATCTATAATATTTTTGCCATGTTAAAACCTTGCTCAATTAATTCGTAGTTAAGGCTTCCTAATTTTTCACCCAATTTTTTCAAAATTACGTCTTTAAGATTTTCTAAGTGCAGGTCTGGTAATGCAACAACGAGCAAACCTAAAATTGGTGTATTTATTACAGGATTTCCATCTATAGTTAAATTTTTTTCGAGTGCCAAATTATTAATATCCGCAACAATCACTTTTATGTTGCTGCTAAGATGATACTCTTTAACAAAATATTCTGGTTTTTTATCGGAATTTATTATAAAAATTCCGTTGCTTTCCAAAGACGAGGCCACTTCTTTAGTTAAAACAGTCTCATCGAATACGATTAAAATATTTGGGTTTTCAATTTGAGCGCGATCGTATACTTTTTCTTTTCGGGATAATTTTACGTATGCTTGAACAGGAGCACCTCTTCTCTCAGCACCGAACGAAGGATATGCTTGGACATCAATGAAATTACCACTTAAGTATGCTGCTTCAGCTATTATCTCACAAGCAGTAACGGCACCCATACCCCCTCTTCCGTGTAAAACAATTTTAATCAGTTCCAATTCGCTCATATTAAAAGCCTAATATGGTTAAACATTATAATTATGAATTAATCTTACTATTTAAAGAGTTTATCAAAATTAAAAACTTTTGTCAATTTTAGTTTTAAGGCTATCAGACTTATTAAATGACTTCAAATATGATAAAAAGTTAAAAGATTATAAATCATAATAAGAGTATTCATTTTAAATTTATTCAACGAGCAAGTAATTATGATTAATAAAAAAGGTTATTTTGAAGGTAGAGAGACTAAAAGATTATTTTATCAGTACTGGCTACCAGATTCGAGCGATATTAAAGCATATATAATAGCTCTACATGGTTGGGGGACTCATTCAGATAGAATGGAGGTACCCTCAGAATTTTTAACGGAAAATGGATACGCTGTGTATGCGTTTGATATCAGAGGACATTGGAGAAATGCCGACAACAACCCCGGACATATCGATAGTATGGACCATATACAGAAAGATATTGTTCTTTTTATGGATTTAGTAAAAAAAACCTCTGGAGAAAAAAAAGTCTTTTTAATGGGGCATTCGTTCGGTGCCTTAATTGCCTTAATCTTTGCGGTTAATCATCCAGCATTACATGGTGTATTAGTATCATCCCCTTTACTGAGATTTGCCGTAAACTTGTCGTTTAGTAAAAAATGGGGTAAAAAAATCGCCGGACCGATTTCTAAAATTTCTCCAACAAAAACCGTAGATATGATGATTGAACAAAACCTTTTAACTAGCGACCTCAAAATTTTGCGCAAGCATATTTCAGATGATAAAAAATTGGAAAAAATCTCCCTGAGATCTGCTGCCGAAATGGAAAGAGCTATGAAATGGGCGATGGAAAACGCTTCTAATTTACTATGCCCCACCATGGTTATGCAATCTGGAAAAGATAAAATAGTAGAAATAGGAACGACTAAAGAATTCTTTGAAAAAATAAAAAGTAAAGACAAGACATATAGGGAATACGATGGGTTTCTTCATGAATTATGGAATGAAAAAGGAAGAGCGCAAGTTTTTCGAGATATGTATATATGGTTAGAAAAACACATAAAAAAAATAAAAAAAAAATAACAGAAAAATAGAGTATTATTTATGGATACTTTTTATATAAAGCTTTAATAAAATCGTCTAATTCTTTCATTGTCTTCTTATCGTAAGCTATATTTCCGCACTCATCCTCTAAATCGAACCATTTTTCAATAAATTTGTTATTCATTATCGTTAGCGTTGATTTTATCAAAAACATGAATGAGTCCATCCTTTTACTAAAAATTTTTACAAATTTTTTAGTTTCAAGCTCTAATTTCTCAAGAGGGAAGACTCTAACTGGAAAGTTCAATCTTTTTAAATCTTCCAACCCAAATTCGTCAGCTGTAAACAAAATATTCTTAGCAAAGGTTAATCCAAACGCTAACAAAGGCAAAATCGTTGCTCCAGTTTGCGGGTATATAGATATAGCAATTTCGGGCATTCTAAAGAACATCTTTTCTTTAGGTCTATCAGCAAATATTCTTAAGTCGCACGCCATTATCAACTCCAAACCATACCCAATTGCGGTACCTTGAACTTGGACAATGATAGGTTTTTTCATTATAAGCATTTTTTGCGTGTTTCTTCTTCCATAATCCTTCACTTCCTCGAAATATTCTTTGTTTTCGTCGAAAGATTTGGATTTGATGTCGATACCTGCGCTAAAAACCCTATTACCTGTGCTCTTTAACAAGATACACTTAACTCTCTCGTCGTTATCAGCTTCTACGAGTTTCTCGTATAATCCTTTCATTAAGGCTAAATTAAAGGAATGGGCTGCTTTCGGTCTATTTAAAGTAATTGTAGCAACTCTACCCTTTACTTCGTATAAAATTATATCTTGACTGTCCATGGTTTAAAAAAAAGATATGTTTAATATAAATTTTCTTACCGGAATTAGAAATTAATTTAAGCACGCCTTCAGTTTAGACGAAAAGGAAATATCAATTACATCGTAAATAATATTTATTACGCTTATAAATTCTTATCACTTTTGCAAAAGTTATTTAAGCACCAATAGTAAATTATTCATCACTAATATAACCTAAAAATTTTGATTAAACATGGTAAAAACTAATAAAAAAACCTCAAAAATTATGGTAATAAGTATTATTGCTTTAATTATTAGCGGAGCATCGCTGTTTCTTATAATGATACCTGCACATGGGCAAGCTGCAAATCAAAAAAATATTTTAGTTATTAGTAAAGGAAACGATAATACTATTATTCAGAGATTAAGAATTGATACGGACAATTTTAACTTTTCAGTTGTTGCGGATACAGAGCCCCTTAATTCTATTGGTTCATGGATTGATAGTGTAATAATTATTGATGCTTTATTAGATTCTACGGAGCAAAATCTTCTGTCAAATTTTGTCGATGGGGGTGGTTCAGTTGTTGTTTTAATGGGTCAGAATTTGTTTAACAATGCAACCCTTTTAGGAAAATTGGATTTAATTAACAATACTTTATTTGAAGCAGAAAAAAAGATAAACCAAGAACAAGCTCTTTTTGTTATAGCAAACACCAATCATCCAATAAGTAAAAATATTGATTGGAATTCTGCACCTGGTTTGAAAATCGATAATATGACCATAATACCCACTGAAAGTTTAAATGCGTCAGTTGAGAGGATTATTGATGTGTTTCCTATTTCAAAAAACTTAGAGATTAACGCTAATAGGCACCCTGTTTTATTAGAAAGAGCAAAGGGGAGCGGAAATATTATATTATTTACTGGTTGGTTGGAAGAAGGAGCAAATCTAGATTTTAAAGTGTGGCCGTACTTTAATTATTTTTTATATACGATGATTTTTGAAAGCTTAAACATAGATTTTCAAACATATTCAGCTTGGCCCTATTCTCCAGTACCTCACCTAACAGAACAAATTATACTACTTATAATCGTTATTGTATTGGCTATTCTGGCTGTAGCGTTATTTGTTGTAATGAAAAGAAAATCATCAATAGAAATGGATCGAACTACAATAGAAGCATTAAAAAAACAAGCTGAAGAAGAAGAACAAAAAAGGTTGAAAGAAGCAGAAGATCTCCAAAAAAAATTAGATGAGCATGTTGACTTAAAAAACGATTGGGAAGTCATTGGAATTCACAGACAGTTAGGAGGTTTTCTCTTTACGCTCTTTATGGCTTTATTATTGATCATTCCGCAGTTATTAATTTCAAATTTTATAATGCCTCAAATAATTCAGCCATATCCACAAGCAGCAGGATGGTACTACTATGCATACAATATTTTCCAAGTAGCGTGGTTAATCTTTGACTTTGGCACATCTTTCGCATTAGCAAAATATTTTTCTCAATATAGGGGAGATAATCCAGAAAAAGCAATTCATTACATTCAGATTTTCGTGTGGTGGCAATTATTTACAGGATTGGCACAAATTACGATTTTCGCATTTATTGGATCAATCGTCTTCCCACAGATTCAATTTGCAGCCCATATGAGTTGGATTTTTATCACTTTTTCTTTAGTACAATATCCTGGTTTCTTCTTAGTATTTATGTTCACATTCCAGGGATTGCAAAGAACAGATTTACATCTTATTACTTATGTTTTATGGGAAGTATTTTGGTTGCTTATTGGACAAATGGTTTTTTGTTATTTAGGACGTATGTGGGGTGCTGCAAATCCCATATTTGGTGAAGCACTTGGTGCGGGGATAGGATATGCATTAGCTAGATACTTTGATTATTGGATGACATTTCTCTTTTCTATGTATTTATTTAAAAAACAAGGCTTTTCACCTAAGACAGTATTCAGAACTGATTTTTCCAAGGAAGAATTTAAAGAATCCATAAAATTTGGATCGAAATTAGCCTTTGGATCCTCATTTGTTCAAATTGGCTGGTTTATTCAAATAATAATAACGAGTGCGTTTATTGCTAACTATTCAAATGAACTTGGGTATTTTAACTTAGCATGGAATGTTGGTCAAATTATTATGATCGTTGCATTATACAGCAATTCTTTATTGGGAGCATATAGTGAGTCTTATTCGCATGGAAAAAATTCTTTGACAAAATTATATGTTTACCAAGGGTTTAGGTGGGCTAATTACTTTGCTTTTTTTCTAATATCAGTCATACTTGCAATTGGAGCTAAATTTATTGTGGGTGCTGCTGGTCCAGAATATGGAACTCCCGCTGTGAGATTCTTATTTCCACTATTAATATTTCATGGCTTTGGAGTCTATTCATGGATAGGAGATGCTATTTTTACAGGAACAGGAAAAACAACTCAATTAGCGCTTATTTGGATACTAGAATTCGTAATAAGAGCAGTTTTACTAGTAGTTTTAGTATTATGGCTTAAAGACATGATAGCAGTGATATTTGCTTATATTCCTGCCGTAATTGTTAAAGACCTTGCTCTCTGGATTGTTGCTAAGTATAAGATTACAGATTATAAGCTATATCCATTTAAATCGTTCCTAACACCTTTTCTTGCCGCTATTGGAAATTATCTAGTCTTATCATTCGTTGGAGACCTTATCTGGAGTATTGAATTAGGGGATAAAATCATAAACACAGCGTTAATATTTATAATTGGAATTTTTCTGTTCATGTATTTCTTTGCTTTTTTAGATGGTTTATTCGGAGGATACGACGATAATTCTTTGAAAGAACTTGAAAGAGCAACAAATCTTACCAAAGGGCGTTTTGGAATCCTTCCAAGAACACTATATAAGGCAGCTAAAGCTGGAAGTAAAATTAGCCCGTTTCATAACAAATTTAAAATTGATATTTATGAAGAAGCTATGCAAGAAGCTTACGAGTTAACGCTTGAGAAAAAAGTCTTAAAAATCTAATATCTCTTTTTTTTTTTATTTATTAAAAAACTAATAATTAGAATTTATTCCAATTAAAAACTAATAATTTTAAACTAAGTTATTTGTTAGTTCTAGGAAAGTAAAGTAATTCACAATAAAATGCCTTTTGAAGATATCAAATTTAAAGAACTCACTCCAATGATGCAACATTGGTATTCCGTTAAAAAGAAATACCCAGATACAATATTGGCATATCGTATGGGAGATTTTTACGAATTTTTCTACGATGATGCCGTTAGAGTATCAAACCTTTTAGGAATAACTTTGACAAAAAGAAAAATTGGATCAGATTCATATCCATTAGCAGGGATACCACATCACGCCGGCTCCTATTTAAATAATTTGATTAACTTAGGAGAAACAGTAGTAATTGTCGAACAATTAGAGGATCCTGCCACAGTAAAGGGGAGAATAGTTAAACGGGGGGTCGTTAGAATATTATCCCCAGGCACTATTATCGAGCCTGACATGCTTAAATCAAACGAAAACAACTATATTTGTTCTATTGTTAAAGAAAGAAAGGGATTCGGAATCGCTTTCGCTGATCTCTCAACGGGCGAATTCGTTACAACGGAATTTTTTAAGAGTGAACAAGATCCATTAGAAAAAATACTTAGCATTTTCTCTCAATACAACCCAGTTGAAGTTATAGTACCTACGGAATTAAAAAAGGACGAACATCTCTTTCTATTATTAACCGATTTAAACGATGCTTTAATTAAATCTTACGAAGATTATGTATTTAATTATGACGAAGCGCGAGATTTAATTAAGCGGCATTTCAACATTTCCAATTTAAATAGTTTTGATTTAGAAAATTGTGAAATGGCGGTTCAAGCTTCTGGGGGATTATTAGCTTTTTTAAAAGAAACTCAAAGGGATGTAATTCCTAATCTTTTTAAAATAAATCTCATTCGTGAAGAAAAAATTTTACACTTAGATTATATTACACAAAGAAATTTAGAATTAGTTAGCTCACTTTGGGAAAAGGGGAAGGATACAACGTTGTATTCAATTTTTAATCAGACTCATACGCCTATGGGTGCTCGCTTATTAAAAAAAATTATCCTTCAACCTTTAACAGACATAAATGAGATAAATCAAAGAATTAATATAGTTCAAAAGTTTAAAGACGATGTTTTCTTAAGGTCTGAATTGAGGGAAGAATTAAAAGTTGTTGGTGATCTTGAAAGGTTTGTAAACCGAATTAATTACTCTCGAAATTCCAACGCTCGCGACTTAATTAACTTAAAAAATTCTTTGGAAAAAATTCCTAAAATTAAAAAGATCTTAGAAAAATCTAAAATTCAGGAAGTCTCAAAATTCATTGATAAAATTAATGATTTTAGAGAAGCTCGAAGCGTAATAGAAGTCTCTATAAAAGACGACGCGCCACTCACAGTCAAAGAGGGCCACTTGATTAAGACAGGATTTAACGAAAAGATTGATAAATTGAGAGATATTCTCCAAAATGGTAAAAAATACGTTCTTGATTACGAAAAACAGCAGAGAGATAGATGGAAAGTAAATTCAGGTTTTAAAGTTGGACATAATAACATTCTTGGATATTACATACAAATTACTTTAAAAACGCTAAGAGCTATCACAAAAATACCAGATGAATACATTGAACGCCAAACTCTCAAAAACGCGAAAAGATACACCACAAAAGAACTAAAAGAGCTAGAAGAAAAGATCGTTCAAGCGGAAGAACAGATAAACGATTTGGAATACGAAGTATTTTGTATAATTAGAGAAAAGATTGTAAGAGAAACATTAAAAATCTTAGAAACTGCTAAAAAAATAGCTTATATTGATGTTCTTGCTTGTTTTGCAGAAGTTGCAGAAAAATACGACTATTGTCGCCCAAAAATCAATAAAGAAGGTAAAATTGTGATTAAGGGGGGAAGACATCCCGTTGTTGAGCAATTAAGATTGTCTGAAAAATTTATTCCTAACGATTGTTATTTAGATACGGATGATGAGCAAATCTTAATGATTACTGGGCCGAATATGGCAGGAAAATCTACATATTTACGACAAATTGCCTTAATTTGTATTATTGCCCAAATGGGGTGCTTTGTCCCGGCCAAATCTGCTACTATAGGTGTTATTGATCAAGTTTTCACGCGTATAGGCGCATCTGATGATCTAGCGAGGAAATTAAGCACATTTATGATAGAAATGACTGAAACGGCGAAGATATTAAATTTTGTGACGAAGAAAAGCCTAGTTATTATAGACGAACTTGGAAGAGGCACGAGCACTAGTGACGGTCAAAGCATCGCTTTAGCAACTCTCGAAAAATTACACGAATTGAAGGCAAAAACGCTATTTAGTACTCACTATCACCAATTAACTGAGATAAATCTACCAAGAATAAAAAATTATCATTTAGACATTATCGAAAATGACGATGGAAGCATTAATTTCATTCGAAAATTACAACCAGGAAGCACTGATAAATCGTATGGAATTCACATTGCGAAACTAGCAGGAATCCCAGATGATGTTATCATAAGAGCGTTTGAAATTTTAAATCAAATCGAGGAAAAAGATCCCTTTAAAGCTACAGTAGAAGAAAACGGTAATGAAAGTTCAACTAATAAATATTACGACAAATTTATTCAAGAGAAAAAGAAAGCGCTAGAACGTTTGAATTTAGACTTAGATGTAAAACAGCGAGAGATGAACGAGTGCGAAGCCGAACTAATTAAAAAGGAGAGAGAATTAGGACAAAAAAAATTTGAAGTTGAGAAAAAGAAAGAACAGCTAACAAACCTTAAGGATCAGTCAGAGATCACTAAAAAACCAGGAATTAAGAAAAAAAAAGTAGCTGTCCAAACTTCTTTTTTTAAACCAATTGTATTGAAAGAAAGAGTGGTTAACGAAAATATTGAAGAGTTAATTAAAAAAATTGAGGACATCGATATTAACTCTATGACTCCAATCGACGCCATGAAAAAGTTAATCGAGCTTAAAGAGAAGATGCGGAATATCAGCTAAGGTAAAAATATAGGAAATACCCAAACAACTAACGAATTGTATATGTAATAAGCAATAAAGAGAATTATAATTATTGTTCTAATCTGCTTTTTTCTTTTTCCTTCTGTTAAGCTTTCGAAAAAAATGATATATAAGAAGCTAATAAACATTAAATGAGAAGGCTGTAAAGCTTTCCAAAGAATGGAGTCTACTATTGTTAGGCCTTGAACGTTTGTATCACTACTCAGCCAATTGTTTAACATTTGTGATAGAAAATCTGGAAATATAAGGTAAGGCAGACAGATAATAAAGAATGGAATAATATAATATAGTAAATCTTTAAATTTAATTTTCCTTGTTGCTATAATTACCGGAAGGAACAAAATTGAATTGATCTTAAATGTAGCAAGAGTAAAAAAAATTCCAGCAAACAATTTTTCATCATCTTTCAGAAAAGAATAAGACAAAAACAGGAAAAATAGTATTACAAAATTTACATTATTAAACCACCCATCAATTATATAACCTATTGTTAATAATCCGTAAAAAATAAATAGATCCCTGCGATTTCCAAATATTTTATAAGTTTTTAATACAATATAACTCACAGAAATTAATCTTAAAGCATCCCATATATAAACTCCAATCTCAAAAGGAATTAGCCCCATAGGTAAAAACAAGAAGTACCAAAAATATAGATAATATGGCGGCCAATCAGGAATTCCAGGAGGCATTTCCGCAATTTTATAAAAATCTCTTAAGCCATTATGGAACCCTCTTAATAGAATATTAAAATCGACATCGCGAGAGATTTCTAATAATAGTGGAAAATCAAATAAATTTATAAGAATCCTTAGGGCAATAAATAAAACGGTGATAAAAGCTAAAAGGCATATGAAATATTTATGAAAAGGGTACTCTCTCTCGATTCTCATTTTATTAAAATATTAATGGTAATATTATTAAAATGAATAATCTAAAGTATTTATAACGATTTAAAAGACTTACTTTAGATTTTGAACTTCATTAGAAATGATTAAAAAATCGAATTTATTTAAACTTTAATAGAGTATTATTTTAAATTTGATTTAGATGTGAAAGATATTAACTTCAAAAAATAAAATAAAATTCTCAAAAAATTGAAAAGAAATAAAATTAAGAAAATAGATGACGCTGAAAAGATCGCAGCCGGAGAGGTAGTAGAAAGACCAGCGAATGTCGTGAAGGAATTAATTGAAAATAGTATAGATGCTGGAGCGAAAGAAATTCGAATTATCGTTAAAAAAGCTGGAAAAAGCTTAATCCATATTATTGACGATGGTATTGGTATTCCTCCTGATGAGATTGTAATAGCGTTTGACCGCCATACAAGTAGTAAAATTAACAAATTTGAAGATTTAGAGGTTTTATCTACTTTAGGATTTAGGGGGGAGGCTTTAGCTAGTATTGCAGCCGTTAGTCAACTTGAAATAACTTCAAGGATTAAGGAAAAAGAACGAGGAGTAAAATTAATATTAGAAGATAGAAAAATTATCGATAAAAAAGAAATTTTTTGTCCCATTGGAACAGATATCAAGGTTAAAAATTTGTTTTACAATATTCCGGCTCGACAAAAGTTTCTAAAAAAAGACTTTACTGAACTTGGTCACATTACTGATATCATACAGAGGTATTCTTTAGCTTATCCTCATATTCATTTCATTTATATGCATAACGATTTAAGTATTCTTAATTGTCCCGCTTTAAACGATTTGAAAACGACTGTTTTTCATATTTATGGGAAAAATGTAGCAAAATTTATGGAGCCTATCAATTTCAAGGAAGGAAATTTAAAACTCCATGGGTTACTTGGTCATAGTGAGATTTCAAAAAATAACAGAACGCAGTCAAGTATAATCTTAAATAAGCGGTATGTCATAAGCGACCTTTTATTTAGAGCTATACAAGAAGCGTATAAAGGAACGCTAATGACAGGAAAGTATCCATTTTTCGTCTTGCATTTAGAAATAGATCCCTCTGTAATTGATTTTAACGTACACCCTAAAAAGTTAAATATAAGGTTTGAAAACGAAGATTACATATATAATAAGGTTTATAATATCGTTCGTAAATTTGTTGAAGAAAAGTTTATTGAAAAAGAAGTTACTTACGATTTTCAAGAAATTAGTAAATTTACATCACCTCAAACAGAAGATGATAAAGAAGAACCGAACGATAAGTCTGAAGTTTCAGTAGAAGAGTCTGAAAAAAGTTCAAAACACCAAATAGATAAATCTATTCAATTAAGTTTAACTGATCACGATGTCGATAAAGGGTTGGGAGAAGCCACTTCAGCAGAAACTTTTTTGAGAGAAAAGTATGTCGTAGCAAAAAATTTTCCTAAACTTCGATTAATTTCTCGCACTGGCCAATTAAGCAATAAAACTTACGTTGTTTTAGAAGGAATTAATGAAAATGACGAGGGTGGTGTATATATCTTGGATCAACACGCTGCATCGGAACGCGTAAATAAAGAACTTTTTTACGATCTTTATAACAAATCCGTAAAAAGTAAGCAAAAATTAATTTCGCCGCTTAAAATTGAAGTAAGTCCGAGCGAGAAATTTTTTTTACAGAACAATTTAAAAGAAATTAATCGACTTGGATTTGATTTCGAACATTTTGGAGGTAACACTTTCATTTTAAGATCAATCCCAATAATAATGGGAAAAAACCCGAGTATGCAGATTATTAAAGATATAATTGGCGATATAACAGAAATAGGGAAAGATAAAAGCTTCTCAGAAAAATTAGAAGAAATGATTAATTATTTAGCCTGTCACAAAAGCATCAGAGGGGGCGACGACTTGTCTTTAAAAAATGTTAGAAAACTAATTGTCGATTTAGCTAATTGTAAAGATTCGTATCATTGCGCACATGGAAGACCCACTTTGAAATTTATCTCATTCAAAGAACTAGATAAGCTTTTTAAAAGAATAGTTTAGATGGTTTTTTTACTTATTATGCAATTCTTCAAATAATTAAGATATAAATAACAAGTTTTCAATTAGAATAATAAGAAGAACAAAACAAATTCTATGTATATCTTATGAAAAAAAAAGACAAAAAGCAGAAAGTAAAAAAAGGTAAACTAGATCAAGAAGATAGTTATGTTCCTATTAAGAATCCTCAAATAGAGGCGCTTTCAAAAATAGTAGAATTAAGCGATTTAGCAGAAGGAAGTTTAATGAAAGGTGTTTACGATGATGCTATATCTTATTCAGAACAAGTCATTAGATTAGCAATAGAAAATGGTATGGACCATCATATTAAAAAACAAGAAGAATTTATGAAAATTGTAGCTGAAAAAGTTCAAAAGAATTTTTTTGTTTCAAAAATTAACGAAGCAGCGAGTAAAATAGAAAAGATTTATGATGTTCTAATAAAAGCTGAAAATTTTAATCAAGCTCACGAAGTGTTAGAAGCTTTTAAAATTCATTATAAGGATAAAATAAATTTAGATTCAATTAAGATTTTTCAAGACTTGATAAAGAAAGACTTAAAAGAAGGGATTAAATTTAAGATTGGTTAACAAAATGACAATGGAAACTAAGCTTTTGAAAAAGCGATCCCTTCAATTCCTTGGATTCCCTCAACTTGTCTAAATAATTCTTCGACCTTATCTGTGCCCCCCCATTCTTCAGGGTACCTAACACGGACTCTTGCCTTCTTCAAACCAAATGCAACAGGTTTTATATCATAACTTTCGACAACAGCGTTATCGGTAAGTACATTTCTTAATTTTGAAACGAGTTCTTCAAAATTAACATCTATATCTTCAGGAATAACATCAATTAATGCTACAAATTCTCCCATTTTAAACAATCTCTTTATTTTTTTATCTAATATCGCCGTTCAACCGTTCTATGCCCAACTAAGGCCCCGAAAATGAACATTTAAGACAAGTATACGAATTTCCCATTGTTCTACATCGTTCGCATCTCCAAATAGTTACATCCCCGCATTGGGGACAAGGAAAATGAACTGCACCTTCATAAGGGGCAATCGGTCGTCCACATGAGAAACACATGTTTTTTTTATGACTTGACATCGTTAATCCTAGTAAACTATAATGGATAGTAAAATATCCTCTAACTTTAATTATTTTCGATTTTAAAAACTAATTTAGACCTAAATTTCTATGGATTTATTCATAATCTATATTTATATTAATTCACAACATAATAATTATAATAAAGGTTATTTTATACAAAATTTACATTTTTGGAAAAACGCGATGCCAGAGAATAAAGTAATTAAATACTTCAGCCTTATAGAAGCCTGGGCTTGGTGTGATATATGTTCCGAAATGGTTAATATTCGGGTAAATAAGGACGAAATTAAATCCGGATTAAAAATGGGTATGTATACTAAAGAACATAAACACTTAAATCCTTACCCAGATCAAGAAGATACAGATGATTATTCAGGTCAGGAACATACGATTTATCTTTATATAAATGACAATTACGATATAACGGGAGTGAAATCGTTTTTTGGAGATTCTCCAAGTATGAGTGAAGTTGGAGCTGGAACCATCGAAATAGGTGGAGAAGTAAGGATCCCGATTGTAGTTAAAGAAGTTTCGCCAATGAGCGTTCAATTAGGAATGCTATCATTAGACGAGTTCAAATTGTTAAAAGTGTGTGATGGAATGAATTCAGTACAAGAATGCGCTGATATCTCTCAAAAACCCATTGACAAAGTCGAAAAAATGCTAGATAAACTACGGAAGAAAGGTTTAGTTAAAGTTATCAAGAGAACTTCTGGATAATAATATTTCTAATTAGATAATTTAAATTCAATTAATGGTAAATTATTTCGGTGTTTTCTTAAATTTATAAAATTTCTTTCACCCTCCGGCGTTAAGCAGCTCTGTGTGAGATTTATAGAATGGATTTTCTTAATTAGGTCCTGATATTACACTCTCAATAAATCTTTTCAAGTAAATATTTCAAGTTTCATGAAATTTCTCAAATAAATCTACTAAATAAATAAATATTTAGCCTATTTCTCTATTATCAAATGAAACTAATACAAAAATTAATAAAAAAGAAGGACACTCTCAAGGAAAGTTTCTTTAAAAGCGTTATATATAGGATAATAACTATCTTTCTTGGAATGCTAGTTCTTTTAACAGTTACAGGGGATTTAATTGCTGCTTTTTCCATTGGATTTGCCACAGAAACAGTTCAATTTATTAATTATTTTTTCTATGAAGCGATATGGACTAATTATCACGACAAACGATTAAGACTCAAAATTGAAAGGACAAAGGAGGTTGATATTAAATTAGATTTTGATCTACTAAAAGAGATTTCTTTTGAATTTTCTCAAACAGATGCTTACGTCAAAGAAGCGCATGAGTCTATATTGTCTTTTTTTGAGAAATTATTGCAAAACGAGAATTTAGCAGAAATACACGAAGACATTCAAAGAGACAAGAATTATTTTGAATTAAAACATAAAGATAGGAGTTTTATGCGATAATTACATAATTTTACCTAATAATACACCGCCCAACACAAGCAATCGAGAATAAAAGAAGAGTGTTTCACTTGAAATTAATTTAAAAAAAGTTAGTCTAAAAAATCTTTAGTTGTTTGAACGTACTGTTTAAATTGCTCTCTCCGAATGCTATGACCTGCACCTTCGATTTTCACCCATTTTCCGGCTTTACTCACATCCATTATTTTCTGGGCTAGCTTGTCGGATGTTATCCCTTTATCGGCGGTGATGAGTAGAATTGGACAAGAGATTTTATCAATTATTTCCTCCCATTTATATTTATTTTTAAACATTTTAAATATTAAATTAGGATCTTTCTCCCTAAATTGAATTTTTGACTCTGCCCAAGGTTTTAAATCTTCGTCAGACCATAATGGGGTTTGCTTATGCCCTTTCTTTATAAGTTCTTCATATGTGCCATTTAAAAATCGAGGTAATATTATTTTCATCGCAATTTTTAAGGAAGATTTTTTAATCGATGATATTTCACTCATACTAAAGCCGGGATCTTCGAGAACAATCTTTCTAATAAGATCGGGATATTTTGCTGCTACTAAAGCAGCTGTATCAGCCCCCATAGAGTGACCAACTAACTGTATTTTATCTAAATTAAGTTCTTTAATTAGTAGAGCAATATCATCTGCCATTGCTTCGTAAGTCCATGTTTCATCAGATATATGAGTCAATCCATGACCTCTAGCATCGGGTAAAATCACATCATAGTCACTAGCTAAAACACGACTAAGAGGCGTCCAACACAATCCATTATCCATGACGCCATGAAGAAGTAACACAGGAGTTTTGTCCCCTCCTGTTCGATAATAATGAATCTTATTTCCGTTATTAGTAACAAAACCGGATTTCCACTCTATACTTCTGCTCAACTCGAAAAATTCATTTTAATATAGTTAGTTTAAAAGACAAAGGATTGGATTTATTACCAATAAAAAATAGAGAAATTAAAGCATACCAGCATTTTCCATCATTTTACGCGTGATATGTTCGAATATTTCTTCCACATTAACTCCTGTTTTAGAAGAACACTCATAAATACCTTGTAAATTGTGGGTCTTAGACAACTCAATAGCTTCAGCGGTTTCAACAGATCGTTTATCCTCAAGATCCAACTTTCCTCCAACCATAACTATAGGTATTTTTATTTGTTGGCCTTTCACATTTCTTTCAAAAATTGAGAGCCAATCGTCTAAGTTCTTTATACTTGTGTATCTTGAAATATCATACATGAAGATCCCCCCATCAGCGCCTTTCGCAAAACTAGGTAAAAGAACTTTGAAGCGTTCCTCTCCGGCAAAATCCCATATTCGAACGACAACTTTTTTCCCTTCAATTTCGAACGTCTTAATAGAAAAATCAGCACCAATCGTCATTCGTATCGAATCTTCTTTAAATACTCTAGTAAGGTATCTTTGAACAAGCGTGGTCTTTCCTACGCCTCCATCTCCAAAAATACATAGTTTAAACGCACCATCTCGATCGATTTTAAACACCTCATTAACAATAATATAACACAGTTTTTCTTCGAATTATATTATTAATCCTTAAAAGGATTATTCATTAAAAATTTTATCTGAATATCTCAATATATAGGTTAATAATTCTTCCGTACTTAATTATAGTTTTAACTTATATACAGAACAAAAATAATAAATAACATATCATATAAAAGTAAAATTATGTCAGATCAAAAAATTTATCACAAACATTGGCCAGAGGGTGTTCCGAAAGAAGTTGACATCCCAAATAAAACATTAATTGATTTTCTTGAAGATTCTGTGAAAACTTACCCAGATAACATTGTATCATATTTCATGGGGTTTGAACTCACATATACTATGTTGCTTGACATTGTATACCGAGTTGCGACTAAATTAACAGAACTTGGTATAAAGAAAGGTGATTGCGTTGCAATCCAGTTTACTAATAACCCCGCATTCATAGCCTATTATTATGGTATTTTAAAAATAGGGGGCGTAGTTACGCCAATCTCACCTTTGTTTAAGAAATTAGAGATAAAACGACAGCTAATCGATAGTGGCGCAAAAGTATATATTGGATGGGAGGGATTTATGGGATTAGTTGATCCGATAGTTAACGATACTGGCGTACTACATAAATTTTATAGCAATTTAGGCCCTTATTTATCTCCAGATCCTATGGCTCCACCTGAATTTTCAATGGAAGGAGAACCCTCTTTTGAAGACTTAATAAGAGAGACTCTACCAAACCCGCCTGCAGTCGAAATCACTCGAGACGATTTAGCTCAGCTACAATATACTGGTGGGACTACGGGATTCCCAAAAGGAGCAATGCTGACAC
>JAHQWH010000212.1 GCA_029856105.1 Promethearchaeia archaeon
TTTTTAAAATCCTTTAACCATTTTGACTTAATATTGTCAAAGGTGTTATGTCGTGTAAGATCAAAAACTAACAATGCACCAACACATCCTTGAAAGTACATAGACCTTATAACGTTATACTTTTCTTGACCTGCAAGATCCCACATTATTAATCGCACTTTGGCGTTAACATCGCCTATAGCAACATCCTTCCGAATTATATTGGCTCCTAATGTAGGTTTGTAATCGTCTTCAAACGAGCTTTCTACAAATTGATTAATAAGTGAAGTTTTACCAACGGCGGAATCTCCTAGAATTGTGATTTTAA
The DNA here is from genome assembly GCA_029856105.1 of Promethearchaeia archaeon. Taxonomy (GTDB): domain Archaea; phylum Asgardarchaeota; class Lokiarchaeia; order Sigyniarchaeales; family SOKP01; genus SOKP01. Next base: position 308 of record JAHQWH010000212.1, read on the forward strand.
AAACATATTCCTTTGTTTCTGTGGATAATCCATCTGCTGGCAATTTTACCAATTAATGATTTGTAATTTTTATTAAAGATATAAATACAACAAAATTTATTTTGATTTTTGTTATATATAAGCTTTTGTTATTTTAGGATATAAATGTTTTCTCAATTTTTAATTTCAAAAAGAAAGAATTATGGTTTGGGTCGCTAATGTTTTCTTTTATGGTTCCAAATGGAACCACGCAAAAACCCGAAGTTAAATTTTTTTCCAACGAATGAATTATAAAACCTTTGAATAAATCACAAGAAACTCCAATTTCTGAACAAAATATACATTTATCAACTCGAACGACCACCAATTCAGGTGTGCTTTCCACAATTTTAACTTGCCAATTAGCAACAATCAATTGATTAATTTCGTTAATTATTTCTCCGAAATCTTTTCCAAAAGGAAACAAATAAAACGAGAACTTCCGTCCAATTTCGTACAATAATTTAGTAGAATCGTACAACAAACAATTTTGAGCAGATATTATTTTTTTAAAAGAAAAAAAGTTAATTTCGCCATCGGGATCTACATCTCTTATATCTTTTAGTTCCAATAATTCGGCTTCTCTCAATATAGATTTCATCCCATCGTAATCTAAGTTATCTAAATAAGATTGCAATAACGCGGTTAGCACTCTATTTTTAACTAATCCTCGATATTCCCCTATTATTTCCGAATTATTTGCCATAGAGTCTGAATTAATAAATCATTTTTATACATGTTATAACTTTAGATATTAATGTTAAACTTAAAAAGTTAAATTATTTCCAAAAATCTACATGTTGCTTAGCTCTATATTTTTAGAATTTTTAAAACATTTAAGGTTTTTTTTTTAAAGTTAGTTTTATTTCCCCAATACGAACAATTTCTCTTTCAGCAAAATTCATGTTAGTTGTTTATTAAAACACTTTTGCTTTCTAAATTAGGATGTAATTTCATTAAAATATATAAATCCTTAAAAATTAGAAAAAAATTAAAAATTAGGAATAAAGCTATATAAAAATTAGAAAAAAATTATTCTTTAGCGGTTTCATATAAAAAAAAAGAAAAGAAAAATACTTATTATTATTCATTCATTTCATAAGCGTCCTTTAATGAGTGAACTGTATTCCAAACTTTACCAAAACGCTCGGGATCGACATTAGGTTTCTTAATCATCTTCAAACACCACTCCATCTGTTCAGGAGTAGTACTAGATTTATTATATAGATTTAATGCGTATTTGGAAAAGTCTCTCACTAGAAAATCAAATATTTGGTCTACAGTATCTTCACCAATATCATATATTTTAGCGTTTTCAACGATTAAATGGCTATATACAATAAGAGAAAAGATTTCGCCAATTCCTGAAAGCATGAAGTCCATATCTTTTTGTTGTTCGACACTAGGCATAGCCTTTACGCCCATAAGATTAAACATCTTAATTTGTTCCAAAAATATTTTGACATTGGGTAAATCATATTGCTCAAACGCTGGTTTCCAATCATGAAAGCGAACCTTTCCCAATCCACGAGTTGGACCTTGATTAAAAAGGAATATATCGTCTTTAGCTTGATCTTGTCTTGGAATTTCCTCATATTTCTTATGATTCATAAAGAAGTTCATCATAAATTTCAAAATTAAGGCGATATTTACGTGAACGGTGCCTTCAAGTTTCGGTAAAGCACGAATATCCCTTGCAGCGCTTTCAAAAAACATGTCTTTTTCGAAACCTTTTGCCGCAATCACATCCCATAAAAGATTGATAACTTCCTCTCCTTGAGTAGTTGTTTTCATTTTCATAGCAGGAGCATAAAGTAGATATCGACGGTCTTTATTAGATGCTATTCTCATGTAATCAGCTGTTCTTAGTCCAAATAATTTCATAGCGACTAAACGAGTATATGCATCAACAAAGTTTTGCTTAACATGCTGAAAATCAGTCACATACATATTATAGAGCCTTCGATTAGCTGCGTGATGAATTGCTTCATAAAATGCATGTGTACAAAGTCCTATTGAAGCCCATCCTAAATTATATTTCCCCACGTTAACCGTGTTAAGGGATGAGTTCCATGCCTCCTCTCCTTTGGAAAGGATATCTTCTTCGGTTATGGGATAATCGTGAAGTGCAAAATTTGCAACGTAATTTTGACTGTCGCAGATATTTTTTATTAATTCATAGTTTTTGTGCTTATAATTTGCTATAAAGAAAACGTATTGTTCTTTATTTTTCATGTCATAGGGAGGGATATTGCCATCTTTATCAGCAAATTTACCGAAGTTTGACACCATTGCTGCTTCGTTACCATTGCCAATATAATACTTTTCGCCATTAGCTTTATATGAACCATCTTCTTGAGGAGTTAATGCCATTTCCGTTCCGTAAATATCTGCTCCATGTGCTTTCTCAGATAGTCCGAACGCAAATATAGCGCCTTCCTCAATTAATTTCGCTGCTTTCTCCTTTGCTTTTTCGTTTTTACTCATCCAAATAGGTCCGAGTCCTAAAATTGAAACCTGCCAAGTATACCAATAACCTAATCCATAAAATGCAATAATTTCATTAAACTCACATATTCTCCACGTATCCCATCGATAATTCTCATCTTCTCCGTATTGAGACGGAGTTAATAGTTGGGCAAAAACCTTATTTTTTTTTTGAAATTCAAGGAAATCAGAATACCATACTCGCTGGTGATCATCCTCCTTAATTTTCGCTTTCCCTTTGTTTTCGAAAAATTCTATGGTTTTAAGCATAATATCTTTTGACTTCGCGTCCGGATAATACCTTTTGTGTTGTTTCGGATTTAATAAAATATTCATAATAACCTTTTTCACTTTATCTTATAGTTAAGAATTTAATTATGATTTAAAATCACTATTCCAAAATTAACTTTCTTAATTATTATAAACAAAATATTTAGTTTAAAGCTAAAAGAAATACATATTTTAACCTTAAAATTTGAGTCAATCTTTTGTTGATCTTATATAGTAATTTATTAGTTCAGTTCAAATTAGAAAAAAATTAAAAAATGATATAAAAACATCTAAAAATTAAAGAAAAAAATTATTCTTTAACGGTTTCTAACAATTCCTTTATTTCAGCTTGGATAACTTCTGGCTTTTTGGCAGCTTGATCTGAAATTACATTGCCCATTTCTATTCTTTCTCTATGTAGCGTATTCATTGCACAGAAGGGAATCTCTAATACTTTAGAATGGTCTTCAGGGTCAATCACACCATAGTGTACCAAGCATTTAGAAACTCTATCGAGGTCGAAGTTGTAAGCGTCTTGGAAATGCATGGCTGAGACCATTAGATTACGTGTGTGCAAGAAACTCGCTGCCGAGGCTAAATTCGGAGACACAATCAATCGTACAAAACCTTGATAAGTTTTGCTGGTTAAGAATTTCTCTGGTTGCTTCACAAACTTAACTGCGCCTGCAAAGAAATAAGCTTTCATCATCTGCCGATATCCGAGATCGGTCATATCGTCAATGAATTTTCCAATAGTACTGGGAACAGCGCCAAGATCATTGAGGTTTATACCTTTTAATAATCCCGTAGGTTTTGGAATTTCTTTTCCTTGGACCATGTCATAAACTTTATTTGACCATCTTACAAGCCCTTCCGAGTCAAAATAATGGTCGAGCGACTTCCATTGCTCTTTTTCGTCAATTATCATGATAGTTGCGAATCCACAATCTTTGTGGCTCGTCATACTAAACTCTTGCACGTTATCGAACCAAGCTAATAATCTAGTCATTTTTGCTGTAAAAGCTATTGGATAAAATCTTGGTATTGCATTATTTGTGTGTTTATTAATTGCTACCTTAAGATCTGAAGTTGTATATCTCAAATCCATTAATTCCTCAAAACTTATTCGACCACAGAGAGAGACTGGTTGGAATACTATTCCAGAAACCACATCGCTATTATCTCTTGCGAAGTCTAAAATGTTTCCTACTTCGTGATCGTTAACGCCTTTAGCTACTACCGGAACTAGCATTACACCAAAGTACCCTATTTTTCTACAATTTTCGATTACTCTCTTTTTTAAAGGCCATAGGTTAACTCCCCGTATCTTTTTCCAGACTTCTGGGTCGTCAGTTGCATCAAACTGTAAATAGATGGCGTCCATCCCGGCATCTTTACATTGTTGTAAGAAATCGATAGATTTTGCAAATCTGATGCCGTTAGTTGTGACCATAACTTCAACAAAACCAAGTTCTTTCCCTTTACGAATTATATCTGGAAGATCGTCTCGAATAGTGGGTTCTCCACCAGATATTTGTAACATAACTGCACCCACGGGTTTCATTGATCTGAAGTGTTCCATAATTAGAACAAGTTGATCAAATGTGGGCTCTACAACGTATCCTTTCGCGCTTGCGTTTGCAAAACAAATCGGACACGTTAAATTACAACGATTAGTAATGTCAATAAGGCAAATGTTAGGAGCGCTCTGATGATTTTCGCAAAGTCCGCAATCGTATGGGCATCCATTCACAGTCTTTTTTATTCCTGAGCTTGTATATTCAGGTTTAGTAGAATTATTTATAGTAGACCCGATTTCGTCTGTAAAAGTCTCACCCCATTTGTATTCTTCTGGATCAATTGAGAGTTTATCTTTAAAGTCACCGTGTTCTGCACAATTTTTTCTCATCATGACCCAGTTAGTTTCGGGATCGACATAGATTTCCGCTGGAATTGTTTGTAAGCATTCTGGACATATGCTTGTAGTTCGTCTTATAATTTCTTCTGTCATAAGTATCAATTTAAGTTATTTTTTTAATAAAATTATGATTAAATAATAATTTATTTGATTAGAAAAAACGTTATTGTATTTATTTGTTTTCGTACCTTTCGTATTATTAATAGTATTATCGATATTATTTATTATTAAAAAAGAGTTAATAAATTATTAAAATCCAACAATTCTTTTAATTCAAGTCTTATCTTCGCCTAAAGTTAAGATACTTTAAGATAAATGTTTGTCTTAAAACCTCACAGAGCAAATTATAATCGGATAAAATCGATATAAAAGGGAGACTCCTGCCACCTCGACCTAATGATAAGGTCAGAAATAAAATAGGGGGAGGAGGGCGAAATAAGTGTGTAAAACACACTACCAAAAGACAAAAATCCAGGGTGGGGCAGGAGTCATGGTTTTATACAAATTCCCTATTTTATTTAACTTTAATTTATATTACTTTGTTTATTAATTCTTATCTTCTATGATTTTTATATGTTTTAAACATATATATTTTTATCTTAAGTATTTAATATCGTTAGTGATATTTAAAAGAATTGTTGATATTTTGAAACTTTTGTCTAGTAATTATTAACAGTTTGATTAGTTTTACAACAATTACAATGTTATTCTCATTGATTTGATTTATTAAAAAATTTTTAAATATGGTTTAATTATTACATACAAATACAAAAATAGATTGATTTTTTCTAAACATAAAATAAAAAACAAAGAGATTCTTGATGGAAGCAGAGAGCAACGAAATAAATAAATCGAGAGAAAAGGCGGAGCCTGACCTAAAGTTAGAGGTTTGGACGTTAATATTTGTCGTTGTAGGTTTTATCGCATCGTGGTTTAATATGATCTTTATTTTGGAAGCTCCTCGAGCGATAGAAGTTCTAGCGTTTTTATCAATCATACTTACGACAATAATTCCTGGGGTGATTATAGCCATAATTAATAGATATTGGGGTTACGGTTATTTAATCGGGTTCGCGAGCGCGGGTATTCCATTTTTGATTTTCGTTGATCTCTTTATTGGTGGCTACTCATTTGCTACTACGATTTTTATTTTCATAATTTTATGGTTAATATTTTGGAAAACATGGCGCAGTTTAAGTTCAATTAAAACGGGATAAGGCCCCCGAGTTTATAAAGTAAAAAATTACACTAAAATTAATTATTTACATTAATTTTTTGTTGTTCATGTTTCAATAATTCTATTCATTATGAATTGAAATATCTTCAATTTCAACGTTTACAACTTTATCAATTGCTAGAAAGCTTTCCTTTATTTCTTCATTAGTAACATTCCCTGTATTTAGTGAATCTCCAAGTAGATAGGTTTCATAGAAACACTTTTCAAGCTCATAGCATATTCCCGTGGTATGTAAGATGTCTCGACTTAAATTAAGCTCGCCTAACACTGTAGATATCCCTTTAACTAGATCTGGAGAAAATTCGATTAATTTAATTAAGATTTTCTTAATATTTTTCGTTTCAGTTGGGAAACAGCTAATTTTGATCGAATCTTCGCGAGAAATAAAAATTAAAAGATAATATGGGGTGTCAATAATTTCTGTTTTTACTTCTTCGGGAAAAATAGTAGAATTAAAATCATCTTTTGATATAATTAAACCAACAGAAATTTTGTTTTTCTGCTTTCCCTCGTTGTCATTTACAACCATTTTCATCAAAAATAAAATGTGATAAGAAGAGTATGTCTAATAATAAATTATGTTTGTTTTTAATTTTTATTTTTTTTATCAATTATTTTCATAATGTGATGTTTGACTCGTATGATATTTTTAAAACAATAAGTTAATCGTTTAAAAGCTCGAAAAATATCATAACACTGAGATAATATTTACGTTTTAAATCAAGATTGACTTTATGTTTTAATAGGAAAATTCTTGAGATCATTAGTCTTATTAAAATGTCGTACAACTGGAATAATAGAGGTATAGAAAAAACATATGGATTTAAATTAGAAAAACTTAATTCAAATGAAAATCGGTTTTATGCTTTATATTTTTTAGACAATTTAACTGGTTCTTTACTATTAAGTAATAAATATACCAATAAGACAAGATTTTTATCTCATGGGGATTTAATTAGTGGTTTTTTAAACGCTTTAAACCAATTTATAGTTGAACTCAAACCCGATTCATTAGATGACGAAATTCAAGAAATCAACTTTAAAGAAACCCGAATATTGTACGAAAGGAAAGGTCGATTATCTGTTATTGCGATTACAAAGAAAACAAATTTGCAAGTAGAAAGAGTGATATTACATCAGATTATGGAGGATTTCTATAATAAATTTGAATATAGTATAAATCATTTTAATGGAAATATTGATCCATCAATTTTAAGATATAAAAAAAGGTTAGAAAATATGAATTTTAATTCGTTATTTAAATTTGATGTTCATTTATGACTTCCATTAGTTCATTAGAAGATTTTAGTTTTTAATTAAGATTTTCATCCTTTTTCTTTCGTTCGATTTTTTCAATTTCGCTTTCAATTTTAGAGCTAATACCTTTTATATCGGGTTTAATCTCCATTCTTTCTAAATCTCGTTCTCTTTGTTTTTCTCTAAAATACGATTTTTCTTCAATGATTTTTTCTATGGCTTCGCTAGATCTCTCAAAGTTAGGTTTAATGTTCATTCTTTCTTGATCTATTTCTTTTTGTTTTTCAATTCTAAACGCTTTCTCATCAATTGAAGATTTTATAGCTTGACTTACTTTTTCCAAATCAGGTTTAAGTTCCATCCTTCTGAGGTCGTCTTCGCGTTGTTGTTCACGCAAAAAGGCTTTTTCTTGTATTGATTTACTAATTATTTCCGAAGTTGTCTCAAAATCAGGTTTTAATTCTTTTTGTTTATCGTAAATTTCGCGCCGTTTATCCATCCTAAACGCTTTTTCTGCCACGGTTTTACTTATTGCTTCTCCCGTTTTCATAAAGTCTGGTTTTAGCTCCATTCTTTTAAAATCTCGTTCTCTTTGTTTTTCTCGTAAAAACGCTTTTTCACCTATTGAATTAGAGATCGTTTCTCCTGTTTTTTCTATGTCAGGTTTTAATTCTAACCGACGAGAATCGCTCTCTTTCTTTTTTTCAATCATAAAAGCTTTTTCGTCAACAGACGCTTTAATAGCTTCGCTTTTTTCAATAATTTTAGGTTGTAAATTTGACATTCTCCGATCCGTTTCGCGTTGTTTATCTCTTCTAAACGCTTTTTCTGCCACGGTTTTACTTATTGCTTCTCCCGTTTTCATAAGGTCTGGTTTTAGCTCCATTCTTTTAAAATCTCGTTCTCTTTGTTTTTCTCGTAAAAACGCTTTTTCACCTATTGAATTAGAGATCGTTTCTCCTGTTTTTTCTATGTCAGGTTTTAATTCTAACCGACGAGAATCGCTCTCTTTCTTTTTTTCAATCATAAAAGCTTTTTCATTAATACTTTTACTAATTGCCTCCCTTGTGCTTTCCATATCAGGTTTTATTTTTAATCGTTGGATATCATTTTCCCTTCTCTTTTCAATTAAAAACGCTTTATCATCGATGATTTTACTTATTACTTCACTAATACCTTTAAAGTCAGGCTTCAGGTCTGTCCTTTTAAGATCTACTTCTCTTTGTTTTTCCCTCATAAATGCTTTTTCTCCGATGGTTTTTTCTATTGCTTCACCAGTTTGTTCAATGTCAGGTTTTAGTTCCATTCTTTCTAAATCTCGTTCTCTTTGTTTTTCTCTCATGAAACTTTTCTCGGATATCAAGGCAGAAATCAGTTCTTTACTCTCTTCAAAAGCATCTTTCCGTTCTACCTCGAAACTTTTTAAGTACTGTTCCCTTTCTTCCTTTTCTTTTTTATATAAATCATCAACAATCTTCTTTTGGGTTTCAATCTCTTCGGATGTTAAAGGCTTTTCATTCTCTTCCAATTTTCTCACTTGAGGAATTGATTAATAGGTTTTTTAAAATATAATATCAAAATTTGTATTTAATAATTTACTTATCCAAGAATTAATAGATTTCAATATTTTAAATCTTGGAATGACAAATTTTCTTAACTACTAAAAGAATAGGAAAAGGAAAACAAATATATTTTCGATTAAATAGAAGATTTTATTGGAATTGGTTCAAACGATTCGTCTGACATCGAATCCATTAGACTAATCATTGTAAGTTTCATCGATAGCATTTCCATAATTTCCGTTGATAATTTTTGATAAAATTCTGACCCCTCTGTAATATTGAATTCGGATGCTAAGGTATCGTATCTGTTTTTCAAGTTCGCTTTTAAACTATCTTGATTATCTAAATTTATAATTTGAGTTTTTAACCAGTTGTCAATTGCGTCCTTTATTTCAATCTCAATTCCGTCTTTAAGAGAATAAGAAATCTCCACTTCTTGAAATTTATTAGCTCTATCAAGGTATTTTTGGTCTTGATACATTGGTTTAAGAAACAATCCTAAATTTATAATTAGTGGCTGGATTTGAAGCCTATCCAAGGAATCTGAAAAAAGTCTCAATATTTGCTTTTTCTGCGTTAATTGCGCGTAATCTACATAATCTTGAATAAATCTCATCAATGCGTTTTTTATTAACAGTTCTTGAAAATCATTTACAGATTCGGTTCTTAAATCTAAAGTAGATTCAATGCAATTATAAACGGAATTCATAAACGGTTTAATATTTTTAAACATCGAGAAATAATAGATAAACTGGACAATCTTACCTAATATTTCTATTTTAAGGTTGTCTGAATCAAAATTATTCTCAATTTTCTGATCCAAATTAAATTTCTCATCAGATATCGATAAGAACTGTTTTATTTCAAAATATTTTGATCCCAAATCCATTAATTATTTTATTGAACCATAATATTAATAGAGCGTTATTTTATTTTACAAAAAAGTAGAAAAATAATTATATAATTATTAAAAAGCTGTGTAATTAAATTCATATTACATTTCCTTTTATCACAGTGGGACTAATGCGGTACTACCTTGTTCATTAGCAGCATCGATGAGAGCCATTAACTCTTCGTTTGAAATTGGAACTAAATCAAAAACAGTCATTTTGGATAGTTTTAATATCGCTTTTACAGTCTCAGCTAGATTGTTGCAATCACCAGAAAAAAATACTTTGCGTTTCCCAAATTCCTTTAAAAGCTTATCTCCGACTTCCTCAATCGCACAATGGCCTGCTACGAGTCCTTTAGTGTAGCCTTCTTTCTTCAATTGTTCCACAATGTTTTCGTCGTGACCTTTACCCATGACGATAAACCAGCCTCCTTTAAATTTGTCCTTATGGTCGTAAGCAAATACTTGTAAAGTCACCAATGGGTTGTTTTCGCAGCCTTCCCTACATAATAATTCCTTACCTTTAATAATTTTTACATCTTCGGGGAACTCTTGCAATATATTCGTCCCATACTTCTCCTTATATTCTTCTAAATTCTTTCCCGTAACCTTGATTTTGCTCAAATCACCTTCTCCTAACCCTCGTTTAAAAGCTATTTTTAAATGAGGAACATCGTCTAAAGTTAAACCAAAAATTCTCGCACCAACGACATCAACAGCTAAAGTGTCCCTTCCTCCAATCAAGACATCAAATTTTTTAACGAGACGATCTTCCCATACTGTAGGAGAATAATGCCCATGGATTGTGCCCTCAATTCCATCAATAATCGTTATATCTGGTTTAATGTATTCATACACATCTACTAATTTTGAATGTAGGTTATAATTGTGGTCTTTACCCCGGTCTGCGTGTTGGGGAAAACCCCATTGGTTTTTAATTCCAAGCGTCACTCCTGCCATTGAATGGGTTTTAAGTTTCGGAAGATTAATATAAGTAATAGAGTCTCTATTTTCCATAATTTTAGTGATGGTTTTAGGTAATCGAAAGGTTTTTAAGATATATCCTTTAGAGTTTTCTGCCACGGAAGGTTTCCCTTTAAATTCAAAAGTTTTAGTATCTTCTTCGTCTAAAAATATGATTTTGGCACCCATCTCCTCACATACATCCTTAAAACCGTTAATTGCAAAAACTATTCGAGTCATATTTGCTTGCGTAGAGTTTTCCATGACATATACATCTGCACCAATATTGTTAAGATATTCTATTACTGCTTTTAAGACTTCTGGAGATGTGTAACTATGTTTATGATAATCTATACCATTTACTTTAATATAAACTTCCTTCGAGCTTTTCAAAATTGGTTCGATCTTTTCTAAATTATTAAACATTTCGTTAACTGCCGATTCCAAACCTTGTTTAGTATTGACTATATACACTTCTGTCATTCTTTAAACACCAATTACATTAAGTAACAATGTTGTTTATTATGCTATTTATATTATTTCATAGCAAAATTTATATATCAATAATCGATATATATCCATAAGTGAGATATTATATAATATATATTTTCTTATAACAACTTTTTTGAAGGTTTAATGCTATGGTAGAAGAAATTACAAAGAATTTTGAAAAAGCAATGAAAAAAGGCTTCATAAGCGCGCTTATATTGTTAATTCTCGAGAAGAACCCTTCATACGGTTATAAAATTAGCAAAGATATGACGTCCCGAACTCTCGGAATATGGTCCCCTCCCGCATCTACAATGTATACTGTGCTTAAGGAAATGACTAAAAATGGCTTAATTCAATACACAGAGCAACAAGAAGAAGGAAGAACTAGAAAAATTTACGAAGTAACAAAAAAAGGAGAAGAAACACTAAAATTAATGGTTGAAAAGCAACAAATAATTAATGAATCAATAGAAACACTAATAGCGGCAACAGTAGGCTCAGATAAGAAATTATCAGGACATTTCTTTCCGATGCAAGGTCCATTTAACTTCTTTTTCGAAAAACTTGAAGAAAAATCCGAAGAGGAGAAATTAAAATTATTAGAGTTTCACAAATTGAAGCTTTCGCAAAAGATTAAACGATTAAACGAACAATATCAGAAAATTGAGGAAGTAATCTCAGAATTAAAAAATAAAGCGATTGATAAAAACTCAGAGGAGGAGAAAAAAGTAGTATGAATACATTTAAAATGATTTTAAAATATTGGATGAAATCTAAGAAGGATTTCATTCTCGAAATAGTCTATTTATTAATGTCTACGATGTTTTTGGTAATCGTCCCAATATTAATAGGAAGAATGATTGGTGGTTTAGATCCGAATCTTTCAGTGCTTTCTAATGCTAGTGACCTAATTATTTCATTTAGCTTGATTCTTATGTTTGGTTTTCTAGCTTTTGTATTGGAAAGAGCCGCGCGGTTAAGAGGGGCTGAGGTTTCCTCAAGAGCGGTTTATTATCTTCGCACGGATATCAACAACGCCATTTCTCGACAATCTTTTTCTTATTTTGATAAAACTGAGACGGGTCAATTAATTTCACGAGCTACAAGTGATGTGGAAGAAAGCGAACAAATCTTTGGTATGGGTTTGAATATGGGATTTAGATCCATTCTCCAATTAGGAGGTGTCATTATTGGGTTCATTCTTTTTAGCATAGAATTATCTTGGTTATTGTCAATAGCCATTGGAAGTTCTCTTTTATTATCGTATTATCTTGCTAAAAAGTTAAAACCAGTATTTTTGGAGACTCGAAATAGCTTTGGGGAATTAACTAATACAATTAGAGAAAATATAGTAGGCGCTCAAGTGGTACGGTTGTTTAACACTCAAGGTAAAGAACGTCAAAAATTTTCTAAAAACAATGAGCGGTTTTACAAAGCTAGCGTTCATTCAGTAAAATTGAATTCACTCTATATGCCAAGCATATTCGTAATAATTGGCTTCATGACCGTATTCACATTATTAGCTGGTGGAATCTGGGTAATAGAAGGGGTAATGACGTTAGCTACCTTGATTACTTTACAATCGTTTATCGCGACTCTTGGATTTCCTTTGGTTATGTTAGGACAAATTATGTTGATGTACATTCAAGCCGACGCGGCTTTAACTCGCGTGAGAGATGTTTTAGAATCAACTCCAGAAGTTAAAGATTTACCAAACGCAACCCCGATTGAACATATGAAAGGCGATGTAGAATTTGAAAACGTTTCTTTTGGTTACACTTCTGACCATAGGATTTTAAAAAATGTGTCATTTAATATTGCTTCTGGAAAAAAATTAGCAATCCTCGGAACAACAGGTTCTGGAAAATCTACAATTATCAATTTAATTCCTCGGTTTTATGATGTAAATGAGGGGGTAATCAAAATTGATCAGGAAGATATCCGTAAGTATCACCTACAAGATTTAAGGAAAAATGTTGGGATTGTATCTCAAGAAACATTTTTGTTCAATAAAAGCATTGCTGATAATATTTCGTATGGCAAAGAAAACGCAACTATGGAAGAAATAATTGAAGCGGCCAAAATTGCCAATTTGCATGATTTTATCGTTTCTTTACCAAAAGAATACGATACTATTGTAGGTGAACGTGGTACAAGGCTGTCAGGGGGTCAAAAACAACGTCTTTCTATTGCTCGTGCGTTAATTATAAAGCCAAAAATTCTAATTTTTGACGATTCTACCAGTTCTGTAGATGTAGAAACCGAGTTTGAAATTCAAAAAGGATTAGAAGAAATCACTAAGGGAACTACAACTTTCATTATTACTCAACGAATTTCGACTATTCGTAATGCTGATAAGATATTAGTTTTAGATAAAGGAAGAGTAATAGGTTTTGGTGTTCACAATGATTTAATTAAAACTAACGTGTTATATAGACAAATTTATGAAACATTATATTACAAACAAAAGTCATTACCAGATTTGAAACAAAATAATAGTAAAATAGGTGATCTTCCATGAGTAATGCAGAAGAAAATAAAGAGAGAAAAGAAGAAAAAAAAATCAATCAGCCGTCTTTAAGTTTTCATCGGCGTCCCTCGTTTGGAGAAGGTAAACCAAACTTAGAACATCCTAGCAAATTTCTGTGGAAATGGATGCTTTCATATCTAAAATCGTTTAAATGGAAATTTGTGCTGTATTCTATATTTCTCTTATTAGGGACCATGATTTTAACCATAAATCCGTTACTTTCTGCGACTATAATAGATAATGGGATTTTAGCAAGGGATCCATATTACGTAATAATCATGAGTGTAGTGTTTTTAAGCCTACTCGTCCTCATGGCAATCACAACTTATATTTCTCAATACGGAATGGGAAAAATATCGCAAAAAGTTACGTACGAAGTAAGAAATGATCTCTTTTTTAAATTGCAAGACATGTCTCTTAATTATTTTGATCAACATCCATCAGGAGATATAATCTCAATTACAACTAACGACGTTAATCAACTAAACTTACTAGTAGGCGGGCAATTTGTACAGATAATAACTAATATTGTATCCATTGGTATTACTATATTAATTATGTTCTTGCTCAACATCTATTTAGCCTTAATCAGCTTGGTAATAATTCCAATATTTTTTGTTATGGCAATTTTTATTCAAAAAATTATAATGGGAGTTTTTAAGAAGGCTAGAGAAACGATTGGTCAAGTTACAACTTCGATTCAGGAGAATATTGCAGGAGCGAAGATAGTAAAAGCATATGGACAAGAAAAAAGAGCGTCTTCCGAATTTGATCAAGCAAATACAGCTAATTATAAGATAATGGTTAAGATTAGAAGAATTATGTCTACAATTTTCCCTCTATTCTCTTTAATAGTTACGGTTCTAACAGTGATTATACTATTACTTGGAGGTTTTATCGCAATTGGAAAAATTAATATTTTTGGTATAACCGTTTCGGTTGGAGTTCTAGTTGCTTTTATTTCGTTACTTTCTCAATTTTTCCGCCCATTCATGATGTTATTACAAATGCAACAAATTCTAGGAAGCGCTTTGGCAGCTTCAGATCGAATCTTATCTGTATTAGAAGAAAGCGTAGAAATACCTGAGCCAAGAAGTGCGAAAATATTTTCCGAACCTAAAGGAAATATTGAGTTTACTAACGTTAGTTTTGGCTACGTTTTAGATAATAATAAGGAAAAACAATCACCTGAAATTACATCTGAATCTCAAGCACCTGACGAACGAAAACTCATGATGCAAAATCCAATGATTAAAAAAGCAATAGAAATGATGAAAACTTTCCCGGAACCATATTCCTCTTTCATGCTTAAAAACAGCATGTTTATGCCTCAAAACGTTCGACAGAAATTGTTCATGAGCTTAATGAGAGTTAAACCCGAGGATGCTCCTAAGATAATTGACGAAATTTTAGACGAATACCATTTTGCCGTTCCAAATACAGATTTAGCAGAAAACCATCCTGAATATGATACATCCTTTAAAATTAAAGATAGCGATCTAAAGAAAGGCATACCTTCAAAAGATAAATCGTCAATGGGGGAATTAATTCCTCCCAAAATGATCGAAATGATGGTTAAAAACTTAGAAAAAATGCTTCGCTCAAAATCAGGTTTTAAACAACCAACTAGTGGTGGAATGGGAGGAGACAGTCAAGGACTAATGGGTGGTGGCGCAATGCAGATGTCTCCTCAAGCAATCCTCGAAACACTTGCCAGTATATCAATTCCTCCGGAGATCTCAAATAAGATTCCAAAAGTAGTAAAAGATGCTATAGAAGAAAAAAAGATATTAATTAAACACCAACAATCTACAGGTTACGTATTAAAAGATTTAAACTTAAAAGTCCCTCCTGGTGCTACTCTGGCAATTGCTGGTGAGACTGGCGCAGGAAAGACAACGTTAGTAAAGCTTCTCGCTCGATT
>JAHQWH010000213.1 GCA_029856105.1 Promethearchaeia archaeon
ACTAATTTTTACACTTTTCTATAAAAATAGAAACAATATAAATAAATAGGTCATAGTTTATTTTAATTATAAGATCATTTTAACATCTATACAATTATTTTAGGTATAAGTTTGATTTTGATTTACAGGGCATTATTCTATAATTAGCAAATTTTTTACATTTGCAAAAAAAAGTTTTGAAAGGTTTAAAACATGAAAAAACAATTAAAAGCAATTTTAATTATTGGAACAATACTAATAGCTGCAGCTGTTTCTCTATCAATTATATTACCTTATTTTAAGCAATCGCCACAGACCCCTACTTCTAAGGGATTAGTTTATATTTATGTTGATTCAGCTATACACGATACACTATTTTCAGAAATTACTCAATATAAGCAAGATGTAATTGATCAAGGATATTCAGCAGAATTAATCGCTTGGTCATCTAACAATGTATCGGAGTTTAAACAGCACTTAGTTAATACCTCATCTCAAGGATTAATAGGCGCGGTTCTAATCGGTGACTTACCTTATGCTATGGCAAGGCATTGGGATTCTTTGCATGGTCGATATTGGAATTATCCTTGTGATTTATATCTTATGGATTTAGATGGGAATTGGTCTGATACAACTATCCCTTATGGGATATTTGATATAGATCAAAACGAACACACAAATGGAACTGGTGATTGGACTCCAGAAATATGGATTGCACGAATCAGCCCTAGCTCTATCGGAGCAACGGGATTCAATTACACAGCAGCTTATAAAAATTATTTTGACCGCAATTATAAGCTAAGGCATGGTTTTACTAATAGGTCTCACAAAGCATTACTATACATAGATGATGATTGGTCAAGTTATAAAGATGAATGGATAAGCAATTTTACAGCTTATACCGGTAGCGAGATCGATTGTTATTGGAATAATCCAACTACAACAGCTGCAAACTATATGAATAATATATCTACAGTTAATTACGAATTTGTCCATTTGCTTGTTCATTCATGGCCAACTCAGCATCTTTTTGGACCTCCTTCCAATCTTGGATCTGAGGGGATTTTAACGCACGAAAACATATATGGAAACAGTACTTTACCGTTATTTTATAATTTATTCGCATGTTTTTCATGTAATTATACCCAAGTTAACAATACTGGAACATATTATCTGTTTTCAGATAATACTTTAACAGTAATTGGGAGTTCAAGAGATGGCGGTATGGATTTATATCAACCCTTCTATGACAGTTTAAACCAAGGAGCAATAATAGGCGATGCTTTTGTAACATGGTTCCATAATCCTGAAATTGTTAAGTGGAATAAGGAATTATTATATTATGGAATGACAATATTGGGAGATCCTCTTCTTACGATATACATGACATAATTTCAGCTTTAAATTAGTAAGATTTTATTTATTTTTTTTTTTCAAACTTTTTTTTTTCTGTAGTTCCTTAAAACTTTTTTTATCTCTCTTCATGTATTTTAATTAATGGGAAAAAAAAAGAATATAATTTTAAGTTTTGACTTAGATAATACACTAATCGATAATAGAGAAGGGATCGTTAACTCATTCAACTACGCCTTGAAAAAATATAATCTCCCAGCCCTCGAAAGAAACAAGATAGAAAAAATGATTGGTACCCCCTTAGACGACATGTTTGAAGAAATTTCTGATATTAATCCAAAAAAGTTATCAACAGCTTTCCGCGAATACTACGGAAAAAAAGGGATTTATCAAGCAACGCTATTACCTGGAGTTAGAGAAAAATTAGACGAATTGAAACAAAAATCTTTTACCCTGGGCGTGATTACTTCAAAAAAGCAAGAAATGGCAGTAAGGATTATCAAGTATTTAGGAATTTTTGGCTATTTCGAATATATCTTGGGCGAAAGCAAAAATATCAAGAGCAAATTAGACCCTAATCTGAAATCTTTTTTATTGAATAAATATAAAGGCTTTTTTATCGTGATTATTGGCGACCACCCTAAAGATAAAGCTCTTGCCGAAAATCTACGCGCACCCTTCATTGGTGTTTTAACAGGAAACCATTCAGCTGCAGAATTACAACAAAATAGCACTATAAAAACTCAAATTTTAAGTAGCGTTAAGGAGATAAAACCTAACTTAATTTATTCCTTATTATAAAATAACAACATATTAAAAATAGTAAAAAAAGTAAAAAAAAGAATTATACTTTATTCCTTCAAATCTTCGTATATCTTCATAAATTCTTCGGGATTCCATTGTTCCTGCATGTATTTGCCAATTCCAGAACTATCTCTTGGCCCTACAACAACAAAGCAATCAGCTTCGTCTTCCAAAGCTCCACTTAAACGCGCAGCCATACCTGGAATAATCAAAATACGATGGTTAACCTTATCAAATATTTTAAATTCTTTTGTTGCTTCACCAATCGATCCTGCGCTAAATTGGCCTCCTGCGACGGCTGACTCAATTCCTATACCTTCAGAATCTACAACCAACAGATACGCGTCTAAATTCGCCCCTTTTATGTCTATTTCAACCGGAATTTTTGTTAGACGGTAATTTGAAGTCACAAAAATAGGAGAGGTCTCTGTTGGCTCTCCAATTTCGTATATTCCAGGATCTGCAGCGGGATAAATGCGAGGATCGCTAAAAATACTCTGCCTCAACGTCATCATTGCCAGAAGAGCCCAAATATCTTCTTTTCTTTTACCAGTATGCAAAACAATGAGGTTAGTATCAATTGACTCCATGATCACTCCCATAATTAATTCTTGGTATTGATGCTCCCAGAGTTCCTTATCATCGTCAGTTTTCACTTGACTCCAATAAGCAGCGGGAACCCCCATAACAGGCCAACCTGCATTCATGTCTTCTTTATCAATCGCAGAAATTCTCAATTGCATTATATTATCGTAAGTTAATGCTACATTGCCTGGACCAAAAACGGTCATAGCGTCTAATACTATACCTGTCACGCCTAACTTCTGTAAGGTGGCACTTAAGGACAGCAATTCGTCTAAATCGCTTGAAACGGCCGCTACAGGCAAATCATTCTCTACGGCAAATTTTCCAATTTGTTCCCATGAATCTTTGGTTGCGGCGTAGAGTAATGGTTTTTTATCTTTAATTTCAGCAGCAGCAGCTAACAAAATATCTGGATTCAAACACGCTAACATTACGGGAAGATCTGAAACCTCTGTTAGTTTCGAAGCAGCGAGTTTAAATTGCTCAGCGTCTCCAGATACGCATCTTAGAGCAATACCGCTAACTCTAAGAACATCTCCCATTCTTTCGAGTTTTACTTCGCTTAAATATTTAGCAATTTCTTCTAAATCATTTTCATCGTCGGCGATTTGTATAAAAATTTGTGTTTCATTATAATACGTGAGCTGATGGCGATTAAGAACTTCTTCACCCCCAACTATACATTTTCTTTCTCCTATTCCAATAAATACTGGTTTTTGTGGAGGTGTCGTAATTTTTATTAACTTCTCGCGTTTTTTTGCCTGTTTAGGATCTTGCATAAGGTGCGAACAGTCCTGCACCACAACGTTTCTTTCAAGCAAGTCTGTTGCAAAAGCCATGCATGTATCTCTACCACAGTCTTTACAATTACTTTTATCTAAAAGCGCATAGATCTCTAATGGACTCGGTCTTGCCATTTCACTTTCTCCAAATTTGTTTTCTTTAAAATTTAATAATTTTAAAATATATAATATTTAGTTTAGTCAAATTTTACAATTAAAATTTGGTTTTTTGAATATTTATAAAATAATACATAAGAAAAAAAAAATTAGCATCTTATTCAAAATGACTTCTTTTTGGGTTTAACTTTTAATAGTATCAAGGGAGCTAATGCCAAGGTTGATAGCACTCCGGCGATTAAAATTAAGGTCTCAATCGGAATAAAATCAGACAAAAATGTTCCTAATGGAATGAAAATTACACAAGAAAACGCGTATGCTAGTTTTAAACATTGGAACAAAAAAGTTTTGTGTTTTCCGTTGTTCGCTATTGTCATCATTAAAGAAATATAATTCAATAAAAATATGCCTGCCAAGACTTGAATTATACCTTGGACGATCATCATAAGGAAGAAATCAGAGAAAGCCATTACGAAAGTTAGAAAAATGTAAATCACTACTGTAATAATGATAATCTTCTTTCTTTTTTTTATTTTAAATGTGCTATCAAGAGCGGAATTTTTCTTGGAAATTTTTTGCCCAATAATCCATCCTGAAATATTTAGTAATACAAATACGATATAAGATATAGAATATAAGCTAAAACTCTGTTGTCCAAATTTATTAAAAATCCAAGAAGAGAACGGAAATTGGTACAGTTTATCGCTCCAGATTAATAAATATGATAAGAATAGAAAGATAAAATTAAATGGCGAAACTTTCGGCGAATTCATAACTTCATTTTGAAGATCTTTTTTTTTTTGGAAACTATTACCGAAATCTTTTAGGAAAATGATCGATACAAGCATGGGTAGAGATAATAAAACTCCAATTAAAAAAAACATATTCCAGTGATTTAAATCAAAAAGATCGCTTAATACAAAAAGAAAAACAATAGAAGGTATAAACGAGCCGATATTTGAGGATATATTGATAGTCACTAAATTATTATCCTTGATAATTTCATTTGCAGAAAGATCGATTATCATTTTACTGATTCCTACCTTTATAATTCCTTGACTTAGTAGATTTAAAGCTAAAAATAAACCAAAAATAGGTAAGTAGTTGCTTGAAAAGATTGATACAAAAAAGCTAATTAGAAAAAATAGTATCGAGAATGAGATTATAATCTTTTTGTTTTTCACAAATTTATCGAATGAAAATCCTAAAACGGGGTCTATGAATAATACTGAAAAAGCAAGAATTTGTATGAACGCCAGTTCACTCCTTACCACTGAACGTATGTTTAGCAAATACAAGGGTAGATAGACCGCTAAATAAATCTGTATTATGCTTAGCGTGAAATAAATTATAAAAAAGCCGATGTAATTCCGTTTTTTTACTCTTGCTATTTCTTTTAAGTCCAACACTAAAATATTCGAGCTGGTTTTTAAACACTTCATTATATCGGTTAGATTTTTAATTTTATTTTATTCTCTTATAAATATAAAACGGGTTTATTAAACTACACAATAAATCGTTTTACGATGTTTTAGAAAGCTATTATGATCAGTAACAGAAAATTATAGATATCTTCCATCATACTTACAAAAAAAAGAGAGAAAATATGGTTTTCCCGCATATTGGGTATTACAAACACCCAAGCGGGAGAAACATTTAAGGAGTAGCATCAGCAGTTCCTGGCATCTTACCTTTACCTCAAATTATTTTGATGAAATATAAAGTGAATATTGTATATATAAGCCTGCTATCTTCAACCAACGGTTTCTAATAGCATTATACTGTCTCACAATGTTTATTCATAAATAGATATAAAAACATAGAGAAAAAAGCAAAAGATAAAGATAAACTTGGATATTTTAAACAAAAAAAACCGATTAATCATTAAATCTAAAAATTTATGGCATGAAAAAGTATTTAAGTTCTTATGCTAAATAAATTCATAATTCTAACGCGTATTTATCTATAAAATTGAATATATGGCAAAATTAAATATCGATTTTTTAATAGAAACTCCAATCAAAAAAATTCTTGAAAAGATTGATTACTTATTTCGTGAACTTCTTCAAGAGATTGAATCCTATCTCAATATTCAAGTAATTTACCCTAAAATAAACATTATTCTAAAAAATGAAACATCAATTTCAGGTGTTGCTGATAATATTTTTTCCATAGGAGTTGAAAGATCTTATAATAATGATATTCTCAGTATTAAAATATATTCAGATTTTTATCAATACATCCAATTTATTATGCTCCGGGAAGCGTATAAATGTTTTATTCCTCTCTTCGCCAATCAAATTAAAATAATTGAAATTTTCATATATCAAAAGGTATTGATCGATCTCAATAAACTAAAATCTAGCAATGAATGGAACCGGCTCATACGAGATAAATTGGTTAATTATGAGTTCATTTCGGGTGAGTTTGATCGTTTAGAGAATTTTTTGAAACGTGAAAGTACTGAGAATATTGATAGTCCCTTTATATTTTTCTTTAAATATATTAGAAAAAATATCCAAATTATTGGTGAAAAAGAACAAAATTTTTACGACACATTTTTCAAGGAATTTTTATTAGTTTCCTCAAAATCATTATTCAACGATGAAATAATAGAAACAATAAGAGTTCTTGATAAAATCTTCAATCATGTAAAATATTATTCTGCATTGTTGGACTATCAAGATTATTTTACCTTATTTAAAGAAAAAGGAGTGATTGAAACTAATCTCAAAAAATTTACTGAAAACATGCAATGGATTAAAAATTTTAGTTCTATATCTCCAAGTTATAAAATAAACTGGCCGTCATTAAATATACTCTCAATAAATTGCTGCATTAAATTCAACCCCATTATTAGGAGAATCGAAATACTCAAATTCATTAATGAGCTGCCTTTTTTTGTTCTTCTTAAGGAATCCAGAAATAGTTTCGGATTCGAAATTGATGGATATTTTGTATTACCTCAAATTTATATTGATGACTTAAAAATTTATCTCGAGAAGTTTAGAGATAATGGATATGCTCTTCATATTAAATTGACCATAGTTGAAAAATCTGAAGCCTTTGTTAACTTAAATTATTTTCGAGAATATCACGACAAAAAAACGATTGTTAATAGAAATCACAAGTTCTATGACAGAAAATATGAATTAGATTTTTCGATTGCTTATAGTAAAGAAGTAATTATGCCTAGTTTGTCTCTTCTCGATTGGTTAATAATTGATAGAATTCGTTACTTTTCACAAACGGGATTTAATTTCGAAAGAAGAGCTGGAGCTATTAAGTTGTTAAAGACTGATCTTATTAACGAAATTATTAGTCAAAGGAAATTTATTACTGACTTAAAAACAAATTTGTTAATCATTCATTCCTCGTTAAAACTCAGGAATAATTTTCTTGAGTTTTTAAAAACAAATGAATCCTTTGGATTCTTTTACATTAGAAACATACTTAATGATTATACCTTTACTTTAAACTTAATTAAAGATATTTTAACTAGAAATCCTTCTATTAACAGTGTCTTCAAATTTCGTGAATATTTTAAAAAACAAGGAGTCTCGAATTCAATCGAAAATAACATTACATTTAAAAATTCAACGATTAAAAAGGCGATTTTTAACCATTTCCTACCGTTATATTTTGAATCAAAGGAGAATTTTGAGGAAGAAATTAGCAAATATACTAGTTTTTTTAAAGTAATTAGTTCTTGTTACGATTTGAAGATCTTCAACCTTCAATCTATTCGCACGATTGTAAAAGACAGTTCTTTGATAAACACTATTTATAAATCTAAGGAAGATAAATTAATGAGTTCATATGAGAGCTATCAATTATCCGATCTAACATATAAATTAATTGAGGAAAAGCTAGATTATTACCTAAATAGCAAACCACCTGTAATTAAACCAAATTTAATAGGAAATATTATAGTTTCAATGGTTCAAGTTTTTATTGTTTTATTAAAAAATAACGAGGAAACTATAGAAAATCTTAAAAAAATATCCTTTATATCAAAAAGAATGTGGAGCAGTTCTGGAGAAATACTTAATATTGTATTATTAATTCCATACTTAAGTAGCAGTGAAAAGAGGACATTTATTTCATTGTTGATTAATATTTTTAAAGAAAATCTGATTAGTATTAAAAGATATTTGTGGAGCCACTTTCAACAAGCATTTTCAAGGAAAGATTTTTATGATTTAGAACAAAAAGAATTCTTTTATACTAAAGATCTTTTTAGGCAATTTTTCCTAAATGTGAGAAGCATTCTTGGTGAAGTACAAAAACCACTCTCAGAAACCCAAACTATACAGCAAAATATATTTTGGTCAAAAGAAGAAGACATTTCTCATTTAATTAAATCTGTCGAGGATCGTATTAGAGGGGAGCATGTAGATTTAAGCGTTGATAAGTTAAATGATCTTGTCGAATTCAATAATAAATTAAAAGAAAATTTGTTAAATCTTAGCAAGTTTAAAGAATCCCAAGAAAAGTTTTTCTTCAAAAACTACATTAAATCAATCAATTTTATACCCTCGTTTCAGAAATTCGGAATGAATCAATATTTCTTGTATTTTTATCCTACCGATATCAATCAAATTGATTTTAAACTTTTAATGAATAACTCTTTCCAATCTATTAGTTATCCCGCTCAGATTGATAACTCTAATTCTTTCTTATGCCAATATATTTTTCCTCTTCGCAATCCTGGTATATCTCCGTATTTAAATTGGTTAACTAAATCGAAAAAAATCGTCAGAGAATATTGTTTATTTTTCGTTAAAAAATTGTATCAAATACTGCATTTCAATTACAATTTAAGTTCAGATGGTTGGGATCTCGACCCAAATCGATTCAAAATCTACTTTCAAAACATATTATTTAACCCCGATTATAAGGTTCAAATTCCAGATATGAAAGAATTTAACATTGGAGACTTGAACGTTTCAGATTATTTTGGTACCGATTCCCTCGAATTTAAGGCGTTATCTCAAATTTACAATAGGCAATCGTTAGATATTAAATCGTATTTAACGAGGCGATATTTCACTCTTATCAATCATATAACTGAGCTATTGAAAAAAAGGTTGATTTTTCCCTATATCTCCGTTAAAAACTTAGATTTGATAGAAGAAATCACTATTATTTTACCGAATGTTAAACAAGAGCTAAACGAGACAATAATTAAAATCTTCAGTTTTTTCAATGTTGGTTTCATTTATGAAGTAGAAGGGGAGTATTATATTCACGGATTTGACGAAGTGATAAAATTTGAGAACGGCCTGATGATAAAATTACGCTTACCAGATTGTCAACTCGACGAATTTGAGAAGCTTTTCGATCTAATTTTTGAATATTTGGAGATCGATCATTACCTTGTTTTAAACGATTTAGTCGACGGAGAAAACTTAATTAGATCAACATTTAAAGAGTTGAAATTCTTAGAGACTTACAACCCTTTAACCAACCTAATTTGGAATGAAAAAGATAAAAAATGGCGGAACCATAAATTATTTAACGAAAATTTTGAACCTGTTTACCCAAACTTATTTTACGGAAAGGATAAATACGATTTATAGTTAATATTCTGTTTTTTCTTCTTATATTAAAATTCATAATTAAACGACAATTTTGTATGTATTATTCTTGGACTAAACGCTTTGAATTTCAAAAAAAATAAAACAGTTCAAATTTTTTCTTATATATAAATGGCACCCGAAGATTTTAACTTTGATAAGTTCGACACCTTATTTCACCCTCAACACATTGCGTTTGTAGGGGCGAGTGAAAAATCGAGATTTGGTGCGATGCTTTACTTACCTGCCTTTAAAAATTCAAAATGGGCAGATACATTTTACCCGGTTAATCCAAAGTACGAAAATGTGCTTGGTTGGAAGTGTTATTCTTCAGTACTTGATATTCCTTATCCTATAGATACAACTTATATCTCAGTGAAAACAAAACATATTCCTGCTGTTTTAAAAGAGTGCGTACAGAAAGAAACCCCTTGGGTCGTAATATTTGCTTCCGGATTTTCTGAAACCGGAGATTCATCTGGATTAAAATTAGAGCAAGAATTAAAACAAATAATCAAAGGTACGAACACAAGAATAATAGGTCCTAATTGTTTAGGCCCATATAACGCCACCGAAGGAATGGCGTTTACGTTTAGCGCTAAAAACAATACTCCTGGTTCTATTTCGTTTATGTCTCAATCTGGAGGACACATGAGCCAATTATTAGATGTAGGATATAAGCGCGATCTCAGGTTCAGGTATGGAGTATCGTTTGGAAACCAGTTAGATTTAAATTGTGTTGATTTTTTGAAACATTTCCGTAGAGATCCGAAAACTCGCGTTATTTCAGCTTACCTAGAATCGTTTGGCTCAGCAATGGGTAACGATTTCTTTTTAGAGCTCAAAAAAGCAACAAAAATTAAACCCGTTATTATTTGGAAGGGTGGATACACGAAAGATGGTTCTCGAGCAGCTTTTTCGCACACAGGTGCTATAGTAAGCGATCTAAGATTATGGCGATCAATGGCTAAGCAAACGGGGGCGATAATCGTTAAAGACAACGAGGAATTTTGGAATGCAATGAAAACCTTCGAATTGTTATTCCCAAAATATATACCAGGTGGAAAAAAAGTAGGAATAATAACTCCTGGTGGGGGATCTAGCGTAAACACAACAGATCTATTCAACTTTTTTAATTTAAAAATCCCAGAATTAACATTAGAAACTCAGAAGAAAATCAGTGAGATTTTACCATATGAAAATGTAAACATTAGAAATCCCGTAGATTTGGGAGCCTTAGGGTTTGTTGTGGATGTATTTGCTGAATGTATAGAAATTGTAGCCACTGATCCTAACATTGACATTGTAATAATTCCATTATGGCCGCATTTTATATATAACCATGTATTCAAACGTATGATAAAAATCCAGAAATCTACTTTGAAACCATTCGTTTTTTGTATGCCCAGTATAGCTGATTCTTCTGAACTTGCGCAACGATTTTCTTCTGTCAAAAAAATTCTACACAAGGAGAGAGTTCTGTATTTTTTCTCGTTAAGAGACGCGGCGAGAAGTATATCGCTTTATTGCGATTATATTGAATTTTTAAAATCGCACAACTACGACATTTCAAATGAAAAGTAAAAAAGGCACTAAACCTTTTTTATAATTTCTTTTAAATATTGTTTCATAAAATGTCTTTGAATACTACAATAATCTAATTTTTGATTATTCGTTAACGAATTTAATTCTTTATTGTTTAACAAGAAAAAGTGGACATCTATAATTTTTCCGTAAACTTTATTCATTTTATTGAAGATTTCTTGTTGTTTTAAGTGAATAAAGTCTTTTTCCTCAAAAACTGGCAGATTATATAAATCGTTTGCTTTAATACTATCAAAAGTTCCTATAGAATAATTGATATTAGCTTTTCCTGAACTCAATTTTTATCACACTAATATTATTAATTTATATATCTAAACCTCAAGTTTTTTGAAACTGTAGTGTTGTTTCTAATTTTGTCGGTAATCTGCAGTAATACCTACTAAATTGTCTATTTTTGAGGGTAGTTAATGCTATAATCTCAATTTTGTATATACTATTGTTTTTCGTATATTAAATTTAGAGCAAATTATATGTTAAGGGGTTAATAATGAGGGGCTAAAACCTAATATAATTCTGGAGGCAATATTTAAAATAAATTAAATAAATTATCTGAATTATTATGGGTTTTATTTCTGGATTGAAAGGAGTGTTTAAAAAACGTATTTACATATTTATTATATTTTCCTTTATTCTTACTTGGGTATTGATATTAACTAACTCTTACTTGAAAAGCGAGTTACTTAGATCGTTTATAATTATTTTCGGGGGAGGTTTTTTATTCTTTAACGTAATTTTATTTTGTGTATCCTTTTTTAAGAAACTTGATGATTTGAACAAATGGTTTTTCATCATCTGCTTTATAATTGCGATCGTTCTAAATGTATTTCTCTCTGATACAATTTTTAACCCAACATCTAATTTCTATTTACTAATTCTCCTTAATGCAAATCTGTTTTTTACTTCTTTTTTTGCCTTCAAATTATGTATGGATTCTGCTACTAAAGTGGATGATTATTTGTATAAAAATAAAAGATCTAGAATAGTAATTCGGATTGTAGAATTTTGCGTTTTTGGTTTTTTAGTTTGGTGGTTTTTTAGAATCACGATAATCTTTTTCAGTAATACTCCATCTGATTTGTTCACTTATGTAATCCGAATTTTACAAATAATGTTTTGGGTAAACATAGTTTTAATGGTAGTCGTGCTATTTCGATTGATTATAACGAAAAAGTTATCGGCGTTCATTACTTTATTTTTCCTGTTAACTCTCTTCTACGCTTTATATATCCTTTTTGATTTATTGTTTGGAATATTTTTTAGTTCTGAATCGGGAGGCCCAATTTACGCTGTTATATCGTTTATTATTGACATTTTATTATTTTTATACATCTTAGGGATCGTTTATAGTAGAGTTGATTATATACAAGCTAAATTAAAATTATTTAAAGTCGATACAATTGCTTTATTTCTGATAACAATGAAAATTTATGCTCAGGTTTCAAAAACCTTCGCAATAACCATTTCTGTAGAATTACAAATCTTCCAAGCAACGTGGTTATTTCTGATATTCATGTTTTTTAACCTAATATTCGGAATTCACTCAATTTTCACTCACAAGTATGGAAAAGGTAAGTAAAAGAATATATTAATAATCTAACAAATTTTTAAGTAGAATCTTTAAATAAAAAAACGAACTTTAGGTTTTAGTATTTTAAATTAAAAAGAAAAAGAAAATTTATCTAATACATCTCTTCTTTAGTAAATAACAAACTGAAGCAACCGTAGAATACGCCGTTTACAGCTCCGCTTATCAAAAAGGAGATTAATACTAAGATTGGATCTGCTACAGGGATACCATAATACATTAAGGTTGTTGAGCTTATGAAGGCTAATATTCCCAAAGCTACAGCACTTATCATAGCTGTAATCATCCACCCCCCAAAACTACCCCCTTTATTCTCTCCCATTCGTCCTGCGATTATTGATGCAACAAAGGGAGAAACAATGAATCCAATACTTTGAATTAGCATAGGAACAGTCATTCCCAAGGTAATTTGAACAAAGAACGAACTTTCAGACCCCGGCATACTAACTAGAGGCCCGAAAAAAATCAGCAATATTATTAATGGATCACTACTAATATCACTAAAAAGAAGGTTTAAATTAGTACTAATAGTTTCCGCTATTATTACAAACAGAAAATTTAGACCTATCAACGCAAGCAAACTAAATCCTAGAGCTTTACCTAATCCCATATTTGTCAGACTCTTTTTTTCAAATTATATATCTTAATTAATTTACTTCTCTTATGTATATAGCTATTGTAATAGCTATTTAAATTTATTTAACTTAAAACATAAAAGTCATAATTTAATAAACATAAAAAATAATCGTGACAAAGGTTTTCAATCAATAAATTTCAATAGTTTATTAATAATTATGAAGACAAGGTTATGAAGAAGAATCAAAATAAATTTCCAATTGGTAAGCTTAAACATAAGTTTCTCTTAAAGATGTTAAAGAATTTTGTTTCTAACACTCACTTAAAAGATGACAGGGTCATTATGGGGTCTAGTATTGGAGAGGATGCTGCCGTTATTGATATGGGCGATAATTACTTAGTTGCAAAGACCGACCCAATTACTTTTGCTACAGACGCTATAGGATACTACGCCGTAAATGTCAATGTAAACGACATTGTGTGTACTGGAGCTACTCCGAAGTGGTTTCAATCAACAATTTTACTACCTAAAAAACATACAGATGAATATTTGATTGAAAACATTTTCAAAAACATTCATGATACTTGCAAATCTTTAGGGATTTCTGTAATAGGCGGCCATACTGAGATTACTTCAGACCTTACTAGACCAATTATTGTTGGCTCTCTTCTTGGCGAGGTTGAAAAGGATAAATTAGTTTTGACATCTGGAGCAAAAGCAGGAGACTCAATAATACTAACCAAGGGGATATTTATCGAAGGCACATCCATTATAGCAAGAGAAAAGGAGAATATATTAAAGGATAAAGGGTACAGCGTCGAATTTATTGAAAAATGTAAAGGTTACCTATATAATCCTGGTATCAGCGTCTTCAAAGAAGCCTTATTATCTAACGATAATTTTAAAATTAATTCTATGCACGACCCTACTGAAGGTGGTCTATTTTGTGGCATCGCGGAAATGGCAATTGCCTCTAATTTAGGGGTTTTAATCGAAAAAACCAAAATAAATGTTTTACCAGAACCAACGGAGCTAAGTAAAGTTTTTGATTTAAATCCGTATAACACAATATCTTCCGGTTCTCTTTTAATTTCAATTGAAGAAGAATTTACTGCAGATTTAATTAATATATTGAAGAAAAACGACATCAATTCTGAATTGATTGGCAAATTTACTTCGAAAAAAGAAAACTATTTGGTAATAGACGATAACAATAAAAAGACGCGAATGTTTTATACAGAAACTGACGAAATCACAAAACTATTTAATTTTTAAAATTTTATTTTTAAAATAAAGTCGTTATTATTCAATTAGCTAAGATTTTTATTTTTGAATTTTCATTATATTTTTATATTTAAGGGTTGTTTACTAAATTTAAATAAATTTACTAAAATTATATTATTAAATTAATATTTGATTTAAAGTGGTTAAAGAATTACGAATAAAGAATTAAGTACCATTCTGAAATCCATAGGAGAAAAAGCGAAAGGGAAAGAATTAACTCTTAAGATAAATTCCCATGTCTTTTTTGATATTTTAAAAAGCAAAGGAGCTTTATTTAGTGATTTTAAAGAAAGGATTATAAAAGAATGGGAACAGTTCAAATTAAAAAATCAAAAAAGAGTAATTCAAAAAACTTATAGTACGTTTTTTTTTCAATATTTTCATAACTATTTAGAATTTTATTTAGAAAACTTTTGCGGATTTGATACAAATTCCTTAAAATTAATTGCTAAGGAGAAGATTTCTGACGATAACTTATTTTTAGAGTATAATTATTATTTATCCCTCGAAGAGATGGAATCATTTAACGAATTTGCTGAAAATTTTAAAGACACTTCAGATGGAGTTACCTCCCCGTTCGGATATTTATATTTAGTGGTCTCAATATTAGGAGTAATTCTGAGAAAACTAACTGGAGAAAAATTTTATATTGTTTTAGACGCGGCTGTTATAAAAAACGGCGATAGTAGCAATACTCTAACTTCGTTGATAGTTATTAAAAATAGTAATGATGAGTTGTTTGATAATTACTATTCTTTTGCTCTTTACTACTTTCTGAAATACTTTGAAAATGTTCCAGAAGCATATTCAGACAAACTATTAAAAGGTAGGGATAGGTTATATGAAATTGCTTTAGAGGAATACTCTTTTGCTAAAGAAAAACTCGTAGATTTATTATATTATTTCTATAAGAAGTGTAATCTGCTTCAGAACTTTTCGCCTGTATTAGATTTTTTAAATTTCGTCAATTCAAGAGTAGAAGACTCAATTTTTCCTAAACTAGATATAATAAAAAAAGAGTTCCTACAGAATTTTGACTATACAAATGAGAAAAAGAACACATTTATTAGAATTTTCGATTACATTGACAAGAAAGCCACATTATACTCAACATTCCAGGCTAATAATTTACCGTCTCAAAAAAATCAATTTAATTTATTTCTATTGTATATGAAATATTACTTTGGTAGTGGAAGTTTAGAAGCTTTGGAAGTAAGCGATTTATTATTTTTACCAGGAGAGTTTAGGAACAGATTAAATAAACTTAATAAGACATTGGATGACCCAATTAATGCTAAAAATATCAAGGAAATCCAAGATTTTATGGACATTTTTTCAATTTTAACAAATGTAGAACATCCAAATGTATTTTTTGAAAAAATCTTTAAAAAAAATATTTCACAGATTAATTACGACTTTTTAAGAACATTTTTACGAAGCTTGAATATAAGTATTACTCGTTTAATTGCCCATGAAAACAAGGTTTTATCTGAAGACCCAAATAACGAGCTTTTAACTTTTAAAATAGTTGTTGACCACATATGCCGAATGCTCTACACCC
>JAHQWH010000214.1 GCA_029856105.1 Promethearchaeia archaeon
ACGCTATAAGCCATAAAAATTCTCTTGTGCATGTCAATGTAACCATCAATCTCGCCCCTCCCAATTAATTGAGCTAGATTTTCTTCTATACTGGATTCAGTAACCCCCAATCGATTAGATAATTCTCTCAAAGGCATAGTTCTATATGCTCTTGCTAGTTCTTTTATTTTATCTTCAAGGTATTTTCGCGTCATAAATTCTCTTCTTTGACTGAAAATACCTTTTACCGAACCCGATTTGATAAGGTCGTGGAGTGATTTCCTTGCGAGTTCTTCTGCGATTTTTAACTTTTTTGCAAGCTTAGTTAATTCAAACAATCCACTTTCTTTAGAAAAATCTTTGATTTCTTTATAAATTCTATCAGATGTAATAATTTCGTTGCCACGATCAGCAAAAAACGCGGTAACAGCATTAGTCCTCATTAAATTGACGCAAAACGATTTTGATAGTTCCTTTGGTATATCGAAAACTTTTGCAAGTTTATCTAATGAAATTCTTCCCTTTTTATTTATTTCTTTAATTAAATGGTCCATTACATATTTTTGAGTGTAATAAAATTGCTTAGTTTGTGAGAAGGAGCCTTTTATCTGAAATTGACTTATTAATTTATATATAACTTTAATGGCTATTTCAGAACTCATGTCAAGCATGGTGGCTAAATCGGTTACTTTCAAAATACCTTCGTTTTGTATTTTTGAAAGGATTTTTTCTCTCATCTCGTACGAAATATAATAAAACATTTGGTCCTTCTGATCGACTATGCCGTATATACGCTCTTCGTCAATGTATTGATTAATTAATTTTATCATTTGTTGAGCTGATATATTAAAAGACTCCATAATCGTAGAAAAATTAGCGATTGGCGATCTCTTTAAAAATTCTAAAAAGCAATTAGGACAAACATCTTTTCCAATTATCCTTTTTAAAGACCTACGACATAAACTTAACCGATATCCTTTTATTAAATTATACTTAGTTGCTTCTCTTGCTAGTTGTTCTTTAGTAGGAAAAAATAAGCCAGGAGATTTTAAGTAGGAGTTCCAGGCACAAGTTTCATCTGAACACTCTAAGTAATATTGCCCAGACGACAGTCTCTCTAACTTCAAAAGCGCTTCGCACTCAGGACACTTACTATTTTCAATAACGGTACATTTATAATACTTTTCAGCAGCGCTAGCTTTTGAATAAGATATTTCATGCTTTTTACAAAGCCAACTTTCTGTTGTAGCCATATGGTGGATGCAAAAACTTGAGTTGCATTTCTCACAGGTAAAAGAAATGTTTTGACTCTCGCAGAATTTGCATTCCATTATCTGATTATCTCCATAATTGTTGAAAGATATAGATTTGTTTGCAATATATATAAAAATACTGATATAAATTATTTTATGAGACCAACTATTGTTTTTTTTGAATTATTGATAAGTTTTTAATTTTTTGAATCAAAAATAAAAAAAAACTAGTGGAATATATGTAATTACCTATAAGCCTATAAATCCTATAAATCCGATAAGATCTTATAAGATTGGAAATACAGAAACTCCTAAAAACGATAGCACCATAACCGATGTATTAAAAAGTATAATTATAAGGAGCATAATGTAATAAATTGTGTTCTTTCTGCTTTCTTTTGGCTTAACTATAAGAGAAGTGCCTTGCTTAGCTAAAGCAAGAGGAAATAATCCCACAAAAGTGCCTATAGAGAAATAAAATACTACCAATAACCCTTCTATGAATCCGTATCCAAGAGATAATTGAAACGCTTGAGAATATAACATTAATTCAAATATACAAGGAGCAAATCCTGCTATGATTCCAAAGACATAAGGCGTTTTCTTTAATTCCCAATCTAAACTTGGAATGTCCTTAAAATATTTAGAATGAGGTAAATAATCCCGTCTTGTAATGAAGAATAAAAAAAATATCCCCATAAACATAGATGTGAACGCTCCAAAGAAATTAATAACTATAGGGTCGGGTGTAAAACCGGGTATAATAAATCTTGGGACTTGAGTTATAAAAACCGTAACTGACGCAATAATCATATTAGAAGTAATTAATCCCAATCCATAAAGCATTAATATATAAACGCTCTTTTTTGGAGTCTTTGCTATTCCAAACGACCAAAAAAAGAAGATGGCTTTATCTTCACATGGAATTAGCGTATGTAATATTCCTAATAAAAATGCTGGCATTAAAATAATAAAGTATTCTTGAACCATTTTTTTGTTAAAGAGTCTTTTGGATTCTTTTATTATATTTCAATATTTCATGTAAAATTTAGAATTGAAATTATTTAAGTTTTTACCTTATCATTTTTCTTTATTTTCCTTATTTAAGCAATATTGGCTAATCCCTATAAAAATAAGAATTAAAAATATTGTTGAAGCGAAATTAAATGGAAAAAACAATTTTGTTAACCAAAATATTCCCATAAAAGCCAAATCAAAGAAATTTAAAAAGAAAAAACTCGGTTTAACATACTTTCTGGTTAATTCTGAGTTTCTTGGCAAATTAAATAATATAACAACTAAAAGAGGTGTTAAATTGAGAAGATGATGATCCCATGAGTCAAAGTAAGCAAGGAACATAATTAAAATACCGAATGTGTATCCATAAATTAAATCATATCTATAAAATCTTCTGAATACATATAAAATAAAACTTATACTTCCTAAAATGAGGAAAACGCTTAAAAAAATAGGTAAAACGCTTAATTCGTTAGCGGGAACCCCAATATATAAGAAGAAATTCGATATGAGTTTTGTAATACTAAAAGAATGGTTTAAAAGCACTGTTTCAGAGCCAGTGAAATTTGTTTCTATAAACCCATTTAACAAACCCGGGTAAATTAGAAACACGATAATGTTTAAAGACAAAGGCAATATAACGCCTGTTAATCTTAGAAAGCTTTTAGTAAAATCAAGTTTTAATTTTTTATTATTATAATCGTAATTGAGCATAACTAAGAAGGGAATCATGAATATAGTTGTTGGTTTAATTATAATACTTAATCCTAATAGGAAACTTGCGATAAATTGCCATTTGATATCCTTGCATTTAAGAAATATAAACAGAGATAATAAAATAAGTAGAGTTATATATAAATTAATTTGACCTAATATGTAATTAAATACCTGCGGTAATCCAATAAGGTAAAGACAAATGTATAGTATTACTCTATTTTCTTCTTTCTCGTGATCTTCTCTTCTAATCAAGAGTATTAATTTATAAAGAATTATAGAGATTAAAATGTTTAAGATTAAATTGATTAAATTAAAAACAATAAATCCTAATTCAAAACCCATTAAATAAAAAGGAACAAAAATTAGAGCAGAAAGCGGGAAATACCTAAAAGGCCAAATATCAACATAATTTGCAGGGTTATAAAGGTTAGCAGGGTCGTTAACAAAAATCTCTCCAACTCTATAATATACATAGAAATCACTTTGCGTTCTAAATACCAACAACGTCATAAGTATTGAAAATATAAAATAAAACACATGAAGAAATATACTATATCTGAAGAATTTAAATTTCCATAGTTCTACAGAGCGATTCTTAACTTGAGTAAAACGTGCTTTAAAATCCATGTCAATTTTAATAAATAGTTATAAAAGGTTATATATTTCGTTTTCTCTTTACATATAAATATATAACAATCAAAAATGCACTTATTAAACTTATTGTGGCAGGTAATACATATAGTGGGATTTCATCAAGCGAAATATCAATGACGACTACATTACCGGTTTTATATAATTTAAAAGAGCTTAAAATCCCTTTAAGGTTATAGACTGCGATTATATAAACATTTTCAGTGGGAATATTTGGTTGGATATAATCTTTTTCAACTTGAACATTTAAAGTTGGCAAAACACGATTATCAACATCGTACAAATTACCCAGTTTCATTTCCCCTAAATAATCGCCAATAGGAACGGGTAACCAAAAAGGTACAAAAGGCAAATAAGTTGAAAAATTAAAATTGGGCGGGTATAGGTTTGGATTTTTTAAATATGAAGCTTCTGTTATATTATCAAGAGTTCCCCAACTCTCATCGTATTTCCACATCCATATGTTAAATGATGTTAATATTGTTGTTGAATTTTCTTCGATCGTATTAACATCCCATCTCATCCTTTTTCCTTGGCTTAGGTTTTCAAACAATCCCGCGTCTCTCCAACTTTCCCCAAAAAGCACGTTCATTTCGTTAATATTACATATATTGCATTTCCAAATTAATTGATCGCCTGTTCTAAAACCAAAACTATAATCTAAAGCATTTACGTTTGATGTGAAACTCCCCATAAAAATTAAAATAAGAGCGATACTTGTTCTTCTAACCTTCATGGGTGCCAACCTCAACATTGTTTGATTTTTTAACTAAACAGTATTTTATAACTCCTAAAAGTGTTAAGATTAGAAAAAATGTCCCAACAAAATTATACGGAAATAGAGGATATGTCAAATACCAAATTCCAACAAACAAGATATCAAAAAAATTGAAGAAGAATAGACTAGGTTTTATGTAATTCAACAACTCAGTCTGTCTCGGAAGATTAAAGATAATAATTATCAAAAGAGGCGTCAAGTTCAAGAGATGGTGGTCCCAAGAATCAAAATACGTAAGAAGCATAATTAAAATTCCAAATGTATAACCATATAAGATAGAATTTTGTTTTCTCCTTATTAAAACGAAAATAATAAATCCGGTGCCCCCAACAATTCCAACTGAGACAAGAAGTATCGTTAATTGATTAAAGGGAATATTATAAAGAAAACAGAAGTTAGTAATGAGTTTTGTTAAACTGTAAGAAAAATTTAAAGCAATAGGATTGCTTCCGGTAAAGTTGGTTGCTAAAAAGTCCTCCCATAATTTAGGAAAAGCAGCAAATAAGATGAAATTAGCCAAAACAGGTAATATTACACCAAAAATTCTTATAAAACTTTTTAAAAAGTCGATTTTAAGCTTTCTTTTTTCTAAATCAAAATGTAATATTAACAAGAAAGGGATAAGGAAGATCGAAGTTGGTTTAATTATAATACTAATACCTAAGATAAAGCTCCCAATAAACTGCCAAACATTGCTTTTATAAGTAAGAAAAATTAACAAGGAAATTAAAATAAACAAAGTGATAAACAAATTAATCTGCCCGTAGATGTAGTTTAAAACGTGAGGCACTCCCATTAAATATATACTGATATAGAGTATTATTCTTTTATCGTTTCGTTCGTGATCTTTTCCGCGAACTATTTTTATTATCTTATATAAAAGCATGATAATTAGAAAATTCAAAAATAAATTTAGGGTATTAAACAGCACAAACGCTAATCTAAAATCTATAAGTGAAAAAGGAACAAAGAATAGTGCTGATAAAGGAAAGTATCGAAAATCCCAAAGATAATACGCTTGATTATAGAGATTGTTAATATCATTGAGGAAAATCTTGCCTGATTCGTAAAATATTAAAAAATCGTTTTTTTCGGAAAGAACCGTAAAAAACAAGATTATTGATAAAAAATAATAAAATAAATGAAGTAAAACAGCGATTCGGAATATTTTCTCTTCCCAGAATCTACTAAACTTTCTTTTTACACTAATTAGTAAATCAACAAAAATCATCGGTCAAGAATAGAAAACAATTTAATCTTCAATTTTTAGAATAATTCAATAAAAATTAAATTATTTTTCAAATTAAATCAAAAAAGAATTATTTTTTATATAAATAAGGTTTTTGATTAACTTAATACAGTTTATAAAAAATAAAAATTCAATAGGTTAAGGAAAAAGTGAAACTATTAAACACACCCAAAGAGAGGTTTGATAACCTCCCCGACTTTCCATTTGAATCACATTTTATTGAAGTAGATGGAATCAGAATCCACTATTTAGACGAGGGACCTAAACAAGTAGACATCATTTTATTAATGCATGGTGAACCATCATGGAGTTTTTTATATAGACATATGATTCCTATTCTGGTGAAAGCAGGATTTAGAATTTTAGCGCCAGATTTAGTAGGATTTGGCCGTTCAGACAAACCAACTGAACAAAACGACCACACATACCTTAAACATGTAGAATGGATGACAAAATGGCTACAACTACTCGATCTTCGAAATATTACCTTATTTTGTCAAGATTGGGGATCTTTAATAGGTTTAAGACTTGCTATTGAAAATCAGGATCGATTTAATAGAATTGTTTTATCAAATGGGGGGTTACCAACCGGTGAACAAAGGATGTCTGATGCTTTTACTAATTGGCGGGAGTTTTCTAGAAATTCACCTTCTTTTGACGTCAAATTTATTTTACAGGGTGCAACCACCACTAAATTATCTAAAGACATCTTAAACGGCTATGATGCGCCTTTTCCTGACGATTCTTTTAAAGCTGGCGCCCGGATCCTACCATCTTTAGTTCCAATCAGTACCGATGATCCAGAACACGAAGCTAATAAAAAAGCGATCGAACTTTTTAAAAAATGGAAAAAACCCTTTTTAACAGCATTTTCTGATAAGGATCCAATTACACGAGGAGGAGATAGGTTTTGGCAAGCACTCGTTCCTGGAGCTGCGGGGCAAAATCACATAATAATTAAAAACGCAGGCCATTTTGTCCAAGAAGATAAAGGTCCTGAACTGGCAGAAGTTATTGTAGAATTTATCAAAAACAACCCATAAAATAGTTTTAAAAATGTCAATAATGAAAACAAGAAATAAAAATTTAGCATTTGGAATAATTGTTGGTAATAGAGATGTTTTCCCGGACCATCTTGCTAAAGAAGGACGATTAGAAATTATAAGTGTGTTGAAAGAATTAGGGTTTGGTTATGTTATTCTAAGCGAGAGCGATACAAAAGATGGCGTAGTAGAATCTTATTCCGACGCAAAAAAATGTGCTAAACTTTTTAATGAAAATAAAGAAAAAATTGCAGGTATAATTGTAGTTTTACCAAATTTTGGAGATGAAAAAGGCATTGTCAACACTTTGAAACTATCTGATTTAAATGTTCCAATCCTTATTCAAGCTTCATCTGATGAAATAGACAAAATGAATCGAAAATTCAGACGAGATGCATTCTGCGGAAAACTATCTGTTTGCAGCGTTCTGTATCAGCACGGAATTCCATTTACGCTAACCGAAACGCATACATGTCCTATTAACTCTGATGGATTTAAAGCAGACATAATAAAATTTGAAGGAGTCTGTAAAATTGTAAAGAAACTTAAAAACGCAAGATTTGGGCAAATAGGTGTAAGACCTAACGCTTTTGAAACTGTGAGATATAGCGAGAAAATTTTACAATTACATGGGATTACGATAGAACCAATTGATTTATCAGAAATTTTTGGAGAAATTAGTAGATTACCAGATGGCGATCCTAAAGTAAAGGAAAAAATTCAAGTAATTAAGGATTATACACCAACTACAACATTTCCAGAAGACGGCATATTAAAATTAGCAAAATTAGCAGTTGTTGTCGAGAATTGGGTATTGGAAAACGAATTGGATGGTTTTGCTTTTCAATGTTGGCCAAGCATTCAAGATAATTTCGGGATTGTTCCCTGTGCAGTTATGAGCATGTTTAGCGAAGGTTTAATACCCGCAGCTTGTGAAGTAGATATTGCGGGTTTAATTGGTATGTATATTTTGCAAGTTGCAACCGAAACGCCTTCGGCAATTTTGGATTGGAACAATAATTATGGCGACGATCCTAATAAAATGGTTCTTTTTCACTGCAGTAATCTTCCAAAATCATTCTTTAAAGACACTAAGATGACAATCCACCCCATTATTTCAGATCTAAAAGGCGATGACCATAGTTTTGGAGCTATTCAAGGAAGAATTAAAAGTAAACCGTGTACATTATTAAGGATTGAAACTGACGATGTTTTCGGAGAGATTAAAGCCCTTTTAGTAGAAGGAAATTATACAGACGATATTTTAGAAACTTTTGGAGGTTATGGAGTGATAGAGATACCTAATTTACAAGCTGTTTTAAAGACATTATGTAAAGAAGGTTTTGCTCACCACGTAGCCGCCTCATTAAATGAAGTAGGTGATATTGTATTTGAAGCTCTTTCTAACTATCTTGAATGGAATATAATTTA
Organism: Promethearchaeia archaeon; assembly: GCA_029856105.1. GTDB lineage: Archaea > Asgardarchaeota > Lokiarchaeia > Sigyniarchaeales > SOKP01 > SOKP01. Next base: position 8,119 of record JAHQWH010000214.1, read on the forward strand.
TCCAAAGTAAAGATATGCAAAACTCTATTTTTTTTTTAATGATTTGAATTTCTATCATTTCTGCAGTTTTGACAAAGTCTATAGATATTCTTATATAGAAGTTTATCTAAATAAATTTTATAAAATTAATCCAATTTCAAACAAATAAAATCATATTATTAAAGGATTTGATATTAATGAACGAAAATCTGAATGCACAAAAAAAATGTCCCGCATGTGGCAAAGAAAATAATTTAGAGTCCAAATTTTGCAAATTTTGCGGAGCTAATATGGATACATTTGATTTTCAAACCTTTGAAATATCTCAGACTATGAGATTTAGAAAAAACTGTTTTTCAATTTGCTGTATAATTTTTATTGTTTTAATATTTTACTTATCTTTAGTGGTATTTCCAAATAATATGGACCCTTTAATGGCATTGGTTGCGTCAGCTCTTTTTATAGTACTCCTTGGAGGATCTAGTTTCATTAGTTTGTTATACATTTTATGGTTGTATCGTGATTCGGGTGTTCGTAGGATTTTTTCCATTTCACCTAAAAGCATTAAAATAGTGCTTCCAAAAGAACTGGTTTTTGAAGTTAATTGGTCCGAATTCGATTTAATTCAATTACATAAATATAGTGGCTCTCACAATAATAAATCATATAGATTTTACTTCATTTCAAATGATGAAGTATATAAAGAGGTTCTTATTGAAGGATCATTGCATTTTAGTGGGGCAAAATGTAGAGCAATTGTATCTCAAATGAAAAAATACGCAGCAAAAATGAATAAACAATTTATTAGGGGCAAAAGAAGAAAAAAGAAGAAAAAGTAAGTGTTTGTCGTTAGGGTAAATTTTATTTAAAATTGGGTGACGAATTATTTTAAAAACTATTTTCTTTTTATTTTCAAATCTTTTTCAAAAAAGCCAGATGATATTAAATTCTTTTTTTGTTCATCAAAATGAGTATAAATTTCAATAGGCTCAATTTTTTTTACTTGGTCAATTATATTTTTTCTATAATTAAGTAATCTCTTGCGAGTTAGATAAATTGAGTATTCGGATATGTCGCTTCCGATCCATCTTCTATTTAATTTATCGGCAACTAGTAAAGTTGTTCCAGAACCACAGAAAAAGTCGGCTACTAGATCCCCTTCATTGCTTCCAATTTTAATTATTCGTTCGAGCAAATCGTGGTGCTTTTGCGTAGGAAACCCTGTCCACTCCTTTGAAGCAGGTTGCATGCATGGTATTTTCCACACATCGTCCATCTTTTTATCTTTTACAACCCTATAAATAACATGCCCCTTCTCGTCTTTAGCATTTTTTAAAACACCATCAACCATTACTCTTTTTAACTGCTTTATTGGTTTTCTTCGGAGGACTCTGAGCTCATTGAAAGTATAATTAGCAGATTTAGAATAAACTAGAATATCGTCGTGAGCTCTCGGCAAATTCTTCTTCCCAGCTGAATATTTATTGTAGTAATACCAAACTATACTGTTGACAAATCGGTTTGCTCCGAAAATTTCTTCTAACAACACTCGAACGTAATGACTTGCGTGCCAATCTAAGTGGATAAATAACAACCCGTTTATTGACAACAATTCCCTAAATAAAACAATTCTATCACGAAGCATTTGTAAGTAAGAATCTATATCTTTGTCCCAATGATCAAAATACGCAATTGAATCGTAATGATTCCCATTTTCTTCGATTTTGATTCTGTAATTCGTTCCTGAGAAAAAGGGAGGATCAACGTAAATTAAATCGATCTTTCCAGAGAAATTATTCGTTAAATAATGAAGCACATTGAGGTTTTCCCCCCAAAACAACATGTTTTTCCAATTACTACCTCGAAAATCTCCAATTCCCAAGTCCACGGTTTCAAAATAGTTGAGATATCTTTTTTTTAAATCCTTAACATTTTCAGAAATATTTGACTTATTTTCCCAAGTTAGTTTAACCATTATCTAATCATTTGACTATTAACTTTATCTTCAGAAGATTGATAGATTGGATGTAATTATTGTTAAAAAGGTCATCGTGACTAACAGAAATATAGTTATAATAATGTAAAAGACGAGATGAATGACATATACTTTTTTATTTTTATCTTCTTTCAATGCTTGAGTTGAATAGAAGATCTTATTTATTATCGCAGCCGATAAACCGATGGTTATCATCAATAGAGCATTCCCTTCGTTAATTAAGGATTTATAAAATGCTGTTGCTACAAACAGAGAGGACGCACCGCCGGAAAGAAAACCGATCACAAACACAATAATGTAATAAACAAGAATATTTATTTCAAAAAAACTTAAAACGATCGATATTATTAAACCAATTAAATAAGTTCCCGAAAAGATTAAAGCGCCTTTAATTGAGAGAGGGTTTTTGATTTTATCTAAAGTTAATTGAGTTTCTTTTTTTCTTAATATTAAAAATGACCCGATTAACCCAATAAAAGATGTGATTAGAATTGGGAACAAGGCATAAAATAGTAAAGTAGGAGTAATCATTAAAACGATTATCATTCTAATTAACATAGTCTGAATTACGAGCCAAACAGCTGAGGATGATGCGCCAGCTTCCGCTAATTCAACGGTTGTAGCTTCACTATGAGCAAAGCCTCCTAAAAAAGAAATATAGTATAGATTTTTCTCACTTGTGCTCTTTAGTATAAAGTAGCTAAAATATTTTACAGCTAAAATTATAATGAAAACTAAAACTATTGGTTTAACATTAATTTCAAAAACCAGAAAATCGTCTGGAATTAAAATGTAAAGCAGAACTACGATTGCTATAAATTCAACTGTTCCTGTCCATTCGATATCTTTTAATTTCCTTATTTTATAAAATTGCTTTTTCGTGGAAAGGATAATCAGAAATATTACGGAAATGGCAATGGCAAGGGTCTCATTGTAATAACATGTCGTTCCAACGACCATCGCTAATATCATTGATAGTGTAGTAGTATAACCCGGATCGTTTTCGCGAAACAATCTATAAACGCTTCCAATCAATAGAAAAACTATCATTCCTCCAAAAAACATAACAATTAACGTAAAACCCTCTGATACGGGGAGAAATTTGTCGTGTAATATAATTAAAGATGTAGAAATCATAGAAAAAAAGATGTGATCTCGGGCACCATATTGAGCGCTGACTCTTGTGCGTTCGATCCCAATAACAAAACCACAGAAAAAGGATACGATAATTTTTAAAAATAAGATGTAAAATTCTTCTGCTGATATCGTTTGTAATAAGACTAAGTAAACCATTTTTTATTATATCTCCTAGAGAATTGATGAAGTAATTGCGACTGTTTTAACATATGAAATTACATAGAGATTATTTACCAGAGAAATTATAAAATAAAAGAGATTAGTTTTTATTCCTGATGTTTATCAATGATATCTTCTAACTCTTTATCGGAAAGGAAACCTTTGTGAGCCATAACTTCTTTAATTCCTTCAATAACTTGGGGCGCACCTTTTGATTCTTCAATATAATCCTCTAAAGATTTTATTTTGAGCTCAATCGCTTCAAGTTCTTTGTTTTTTGCGTCGAGATCATTTTTAGCTTCTATTATTTGATTTTCCTTGCTGTTAATCTGGTCTGTCAATTCGTTTTTCAAACTTTCAATCTCAATATATTTATCTGAAATTGTTTGTTGTAGATCTTTTTTAACGCCCTCGATTTCTCTTTCTTTTTGTTCGTAGTCTTCCTTTAGATTCCCGACTTGTGGTTCTAATTCCTCTAATTTCTTCGTGGTAATTTCTAATTTGTTTTCAAATTCTCTTATTTTTTCGTTACCAGCTTCTAATTTTTGTTCTAAGTTAGATTTGTTTGATTTCAAATTCTCAATTTCTGCTTCAATATTGATTTTTTCTTCTTTTACAGTGTCTATTTCGCTCATAGTAGTAGATAATTCTTGAGTTTTTTCAGTTAAACTTTTTTCTTTTTCTGATAATTTCTCCTTGTTATCATTTAGTTCCTTAGATAGCTTCTCTATTTTTTGTTCCCGTTGTTTTAGTTTCTGTTCTAAATCATCAATTTTTGACCTAAGATCTAATAAAAAACGCCCCTCTACGGCTTGCTTTTTATCCGGTTTCTCAGTTGCTTTAGACCAATCTATCGAAATACTTCTCACACCATTATTTATTTTTTTTATTGTATTATTTTATATTAATATTTTTATACTACAAGATATTTAATCTTTTCAAGTTAATATTTTAATCGTAAGAAACAACTTTAAAAATAGATATCAAGATAAAAAATTTATAAAATATCAGTATATTACTCAAATTCTTTAAATATCAGATCGAGCTCCTTATCAGTAAGAAAGCCTTTGTGCATCATTACCTCTCTTATTCGCTCCAAAATTATAGGTGATGCTTTAACTTCTGAAAGCTGAGTTTCGAGCGATTTTATTTTTTCAATCAATTCCTCTGTTTCTTCTCGATTCTCCTTAACTTTTATGTTTAGGATATCAATTTCGTTTTTTCTTTTTTCCATATCGGTTTTATTGTTTTCTATCTCTTTATCTTTGAACTTTAATTTTTGTTCCATTTCAGCTGCTTTTTCTGTCGAAAACCTCAACTCACTTTCTAATCTTTCAATATTTTCGTTTGTTGTTAACACTTCTTCTTTAAGTTCTTCAAGTTTTGGCTTTAATCGCGTTAATTCTATATCAACATTTAATTTATCCTCAGAAACACCATCTAAATTCTTTTTAGCTGATGAAAACTTTTCACTAATTTTAACAAGGCTTTTTTCTCTACCAATTAATTTATTTTGAGTTTCTTTTAAATTCTCTTTTGAATTTCTTAGATCTTCTTTGTACTTAACTAAATCTCTTTCTAATTCATTGATTTTAGCGCGTAAATCTAATAAGATTCTACCCTCTACCTTCTGACTTTTCTGTGGTGCTAATTCAGCACGCTCCCAATCTATGTTAACTTCCGCCCACCTTATTTATATTAAAATTTAAAATGTAACTTTTTTTAAGTTTACTTATTCTATTCGGATCTCAAGTTTTTATTAAGATTTTTTCTTAATTATTACGACCTTATATATTGTAACTCTCTTTTTCTTTTATAAAACTTTACTATAAATATAAATTATTTATAAAGGCAATTTATTTTATCAGTTGTTACTACGATCTATTTGAATGAATTAGGTCTAGAAGTTATTACTTAAGTTTACTTGTGAGTATTGATGGTAAAAATTAACATTGGCTGTGCTGGTTGGGATTATAAGGACTGGGTGGCCTCTTTTTATCCTAAATCGCTTGAGAAATATAACCGCTTGAAATTTTATTCAGGATTTTTCGATTTAATCGAAATAAATACAACTTTTTACAATGTCCCTAAATATTCGATAGTAAAGAAGTGGAACATTCGAGTACCAGAAAAATTTAAGTATGTAATAAAAGTATGGCAGAAAATTACTCACGATTTAAAAGTTCCAAATCTTGCTTCTTTAATTTCTCAATTTTTTTATCAATTATCACCGATACAAGAAAAAACCGTTGCTTATTTATTACAATTTCCACCTTGGTTTAAATTTACGGAAAAACACCTCAAACAACTAAATTTTTTAACCAACGAGCTTCCTTCGGGAAATAGGTATATCTTTGAATTTCGCGATAATTCGTGGTTTAAAAAAGAAATAATTTCAGAGTTTATAGCCGGTACTAAATTTATCTTAGGAACAACATACAAACCAGGGTTAAAAGCCTACTATTTACCTAACCAGGATAGATACTATATTCGGCTCATAGGTGACCGCGAATTAACGGTGTTTAGCCACATTCAGAGAAACCAAGAGGAAAAATTAAGCGATCTTATTAAAAATGTTAATAATCTTGAGAAATCGCCTGATGTTCGCGAAATCTTCATAATAGTCAATAATCATTTTATGGGATTTGCCCCTGAATCCGTGAACTTGTTGAAAAAGAGTTTTAATTTACCTTTTAATCAATTTAATCAACAAAAAAGATTATCAGATTACTTTTAAAGTGTAAGTAAGGAAATTTAAAATAAAAAAAAAAGATTAAACCAATAGTATTAAAAAATTTTAAATAATCAAAGTCTATTTTTAATTTATGGATACGATTGAAAACCTAAAGAAATTAGGATTAAAAGAAAACAAGAAATATTTGATTCTGGTAATTTGGCTTCTTGTGAATATTACAATTATCCAACTACCTTTTCAATTTTCAATTCAAATTCTTGGTAATCAAATAGATTTATTTGATTTAATAGGAATAGTAATTTACTTACCATTTTTGACGTTCTTAGTGTTTATATTTTTGTATTCACTATTTGCTAAGAAAGACGTGAAGGAAGTTGCCGCATGGAAAATATTTTTAGCATTATTCTTAAGTCTTCCTTTAATGTTTTTTTTGATACCAATTATGGTGGGAATCTTCTTATTTTCAATATTATCTTACATTTTCTTTACGTCGTGGTTTATCTTATACGGTGCTTATCTTACAAGTAAAAGATTAGACGATAGTTTTAAAAGACGCGTACATAGCTCATTTTACAGAAGCATTGAATTCGTTGGCGGTACTATATTTTCCTTACTTTTGTTGGCTCTATATTTATCTGAATCACAAGGTATTGGAGCTCTTATTGGTTTCACATTTACTCAAACCGTTTATGACACTTTAAATTTAGTAATAATTGTTGTTGGGCTTATAATTGTAGCGTTTATCTTAGTTGGGATTATATACATATTTAAAAAAATATTTAACGCTTGGCTAGGGATGTTTTCGCTTTCTGTTGTTATATATACTTTTTTTCTACTTGTAAAAATCTTTTTTGCGATTAAAAGCATAGGTGGAGAAAGTACATCAATAGCAACTCAATTTATTTTGTTATTTCTGGATTTATTCATAATATTATATGCAATTAGCACCTTAATGGGTTCTCAAGCCGAACTTTTAAGTAAAAGACTAAAATTTAAGCGAATTGGCGTTGATTCAATATTAATTTGGTTAGTGTTTTCAAAAGTAGCATACGAGTTTATTCACAACTATCCATATAACTTATTTAGTGGTTTCGGTTTTGCTACTACAATTAACGTATTAAACGATTCAATTGTAAACCTGGTTAAAAATTGGGGCGTTTTACTGTTCTTTCTTCTTTTACTAATAAGTTTAGGATTTGTTGAAATTAAGAAATACATCCTAAACGAAAGAGAGTTCAAAGAAAAAGTAGATAAAGAGATTAAAGATCTTTTAAGTCCTATCGATTTTATAGAAAAATTGAAAGAACCTTTGACTACTCCAGAACCGGAAAACGAACAAGACTATGAGGATTTAGATTCAATTGAAGAAGAAACTGATCCTTTTCCAAAAGAAATTTCAGAGCAAAAAGTACCGGATGACCAAGATTTTGACGCTTTTTAAAATTAATTAAAAATTATTTTTCTCTTTTTTCATATTCAAATTTGTATTGTTATAAATTACAAAAGCAAGAGAGATTAATCCCTTAATAACTAATTTTATTAAACACTAAATTAAAACTTATAATACATAATATTTGGGTGGCTTCTTAAATGAGCGATT
>JAHQWH010000215.1 GCA_029856105.1 Promethearchaeia archaeon
GAACCAGTTAAAAAATCTTGCTCCAGCGTAAGATCAGTAATTTCTAGAAGTAAGATTATAGCTTCATAACCTTTTGAAATGAGATATTCTTTTAGTTCTCTTCCAATTTTTTTCAATAACTCCTCATCTGTAGAATAAACAGAATAATGTATAATTGCTTTTGGATTATTGATAAACTCCGACTTTTTTATAATTTCTTCGTTGTCAATTATCGTCACGGTGTCCGCACCAGCAATTCTGGCGATCTTCTTAAGCTCTTCTTCTAGGGAACCAAAAGTAAAGAATTGCTTGCTTCTAGATTCTACTTTTTCTATTAGAACGCGTTCTAAATCTTCACGTGTTTTCTTGTCGTAAAAAACCGTTAACTCGTTAGAACTGATTTCTTTGTATTTACCGGATATTAAATTTTCTTTCTCATTAATGAAATCTATAATAGTTTCGTAATATTGATCGTCTAATTTTTGAAACTCCTCAACACATCTTATATAATGAGTCAGCTTGTCTATTAAATCGTAATAGAATTTTAATCGAGATTTAATCCTTAACTTATCATCAATTCGTTTAATTTCGGGATAATATTTCTTTAAGATGAGATTAATGCCTTTGTTACTGAGAGCGCATAATTTTGCGACCTTTTCAGAATATTTAATGGATTTATAACCAAATAATTCTAGGATATCTTGCTCCAATTTGGTGAGGTCGTCAAAGACTTCTGAGATCTTATCGTTATACTTTTTCTCAATATAAGACATTCCTATAATTATGATAGATTTATCTAATATAACATTATTTGAAGTTTTTGATAAGAAAATTAGTAATTTTTTTTTTAAAATAGAAAGAATAAAAATTTTACAGCTTTTTATAAACCAACTAAGAGTGCTACGGTCATAATTGATCCCGTTATTAAAGGAACTGTAAAATTGTCATTTAAATTCATTGAAAACATCTCAACTAAAGGTGCTAAGATGCCCCCTAGAATTAAAACAATCAAAGAAATCTCTAAACTAGTATAGAGTATATATCCCATAATAAGAACGCTCCCAACATAGGCTAATGTTCCTTCTAATGTCTTATTCAATATTTTATGTCTCCCAAATGCTAAACCAAAAAGCTTTCCAAATATGTCACCGTAGATTAAAAAGCATGATGCAATGAATGCTACCTCTTTCGGAAATATCAATAATGTAATAAATAAGGCAACAAAAAAGATGGTGAATGACGAAAATGTTTTAATTTCATTTTTCCTAAGTAAAGCTTTAACTTTTGTCTTCAATACCTCATTTGTTTTTTTATGCATCAATCTAAAGATATCAAATGCTACCAAAACTAGAGTCACACTACCAAGTATGTATAAAGAAGGAACTTTAGTGAAAATACTATAAGATATTAAAAAAATAATCGCAAATGGTCTTATCGCAACACGCCACCAATATATCTGAAAATTCGTGTCTTCTATCTTAAATTTACCTTCTTTTAAGATATTATAAATACCAATCGTGATAATGTGCACAAGTATGATCCAAAAAAAGAGGTTATATTGATTATCAGGGAAATTAATGTATACTGAATATCCAAGTAAGGGAAGCACTATTACACCTAAAAGATTCCCTATTTTAGAAATATAAAAAAAAAGTGCGACAAGAAGAAGTAAATAAAAAAGAAAGAAGAAAAACTCCGGTTTGATCGTGAAATAATTCACTAAATAAAAAAGAAACATTCCCATTGCAGTGGCCACTCCCTGACCGCCTCTAAATCTCAAATAGAATGGAAATACGTGACCTACGATTGTCATCAATCCACTTAAATGAGCCACAACAACGTTAGTTCCTAAGCTTAATGTTATTAGTATAACTAACAACCCTTTAAAAATATCAAATATGGCTGTAGGGATCCCATATTTCGCCCCTAACATCTGAAATGTATTTGTTGTTCCTGCGTTTTTTGAACCAACTTCCCTTATATCGATTTTTTTTAGTCTCCCAAAAATATAGGCAGGATTAATACTACCAAAAAAATAACCAAATAATAAACTTAATATGCTAATCATAATTTCTAAGGGTTCCATTCCTTATCCTCAGGTTTGATTCTTTTCTTCTGTTAGTTTTTTTATAACGCATGAATATCTACATTTTAATACATATTTATCTTGTATTTAGTGATATTTAAATTTTAGTCGGATAAAAATCATAGAAAAATTACTCTGTTAAGTATAATAAAAATAATAAAAAAAGAAAAAATTTTTTACGGCTTTTTATAGACCAAACAATAGTGCTACTGTCATAATTGATCCCGTTATTAAAGGAACTGTAAGATTGTCATTTAGATTCATTGAAAACATTTCAACTAAAGGTGCTGAGATACCCCCTAGAATTAAAACAATCAAAGAAATCTCTAAGTTAATATAAAGAAAGTATCCCATAATAAGGACGCTTCCCGCATATGCTAGCGTACCTTCTAAAGTTTTATCCAATATTTTATGCCTTCCAAATGCTAACCCAAAAAGCTTACCAAACGAATCTCCGAATATCAGAAACGATGAGGCTATAATCGCTACGTTTTTTTGAAATAACAATATAGTTATAAACATCGCAACTAAGAAGATAGTCATTGACGAAAATTTTTTAAATTCGGTTTTCCTTAATAGAGCTTTAACTTTTGATGCTATTAATTCATTTGCTTGTTTACTCATAAACCTATAAATATCAAATACTATAAAAAATAGCGCTACGATACCAATTAATTGCAATGTAGTTATTTGCGGGTAAAACACGTAAAATATTATAAACAAAATCGCGAATGGTCTTATGGCTACCCGCCACCAATGAGCCTTAAAAGTTTCTTCTTCAATCTTGATTACCTTCCCTTTTATCATATCATAAAAAGTAACAGACATATCATAAGCTATTACTATCCAAAAGAAGATATTATAAGGGCTTTCAGGATAATAAATAAAAGCAGTATATCCGAGTAAAGCAAGTACAATGAGCGCGATTATTACTCCTGTTCTAGTAATGTAAACAAAGATCACAATTATAAAAATTAAATAGCAAAAAAGAAAAATAAGCATTTCGGGACCAACAAGAATATAATTTAATAAATAAGCAAGTAAGATACCTGAAGTACAAGCCATTCCTTGACCACCGCGAAATTTAATGTAAAATGGAAAAACGTGTCCCGCAATAGCAGCTAAACCACTTAATTGCGCGAAGACAAAATCAGCTCCCATACTCAGCGCTATGAAAATAACAACTATACCTTTAAAAAAATCAAAAATACCTGTAGGTATAGCAAATTTAAGTCCTAAATTATGATAAGTATTTACAGTGCCAGCAATACCGTCACCTTTCTCTCTTATATCGAATTTTTTTAATCTACCAAAAAAATAAGCCGGATTTATCGAACCTATAAAATAGCCTATAATTATAACTAAAATATTTATTGTAATTGTAAAAATCTCCATAAGTCCTCACTTTCTTTGATAAAAATCTTGTTTCCACGGAAATTATATTAAAAATTATTTTGTGATTAATAGCTCACAATCTATGTGACTATTGATCCTATTTTTAATTTTATTTAAATTTTAAGCAAACCAAAAACCAAGAATTAATGATAAAAATATAAAAACCGCTCCATATAATACAAAAAAATCTGGTTATAATAACCTGAAAAATAAAAATCGCTTGCGTGTCCGCCTAATAACATCCATAATATAGCACATTCATAATTTCCTTCAGCTAAATAGGTATTTCTAAAATTATTTGTTATACTAAAATAATTAAGAATATCATGGGTACCTTGGAAAATTAAACACGGTGGACTATCTTCTTCAATAAGCTTTTCAGGATTTTTAAACTCTTCTTTTCCATCAATTCCAAAATACACCATTTGACCATTTGCGGGATAGAATGGGATTAAACCTTTTATTGTTAAATTTTGACTAAAAATATCCGTATAATTTCCGCTTGCTATTGCTAAAGCCATAGCAGATGCAAGATGGCCCCCAGAAGATCCCCCACTAACAAATACAGAGTCTAATTTAGCGCCGTATTCATTTGCGTGTTCAGCAAGGTAAATCGTGAATATGCCAAGATGACGCATCATATCATCGATATTAAAATCGCCCTTATTATAATCAGGTGTACTAGGATCAACAAAAGGCATCCCTCCGTCAAATAATCCGTATTGTATGTCAAATACTATGTATCCTTGAGCTGCAAAATATTTATTCATCTGCATCATGTTCATATGTCCTTTATCCCCAGAAACCCACCCACCGCCATGTATCCTAATAATAGTTGAATTTTCTCCAGGAAGGTTTCTCCCTCGATTTAATGGCATATAAGCATCAAAATATAGGTTTATTCCTTCGCCTTCATAAAATAAAGTTTGCTCTTCAATATTACTGATTTTAGGAGGAATTCCTAAAAAATAACCTGGAATTGAAAAAGTAGTTTGTAAAAAATAATTGTTTACTTCAACGGGGATTTGTTCCCGCCAATCTTGACCAAACATTTCTATAAACCTCTTCTCAGCATTAAATACTATGGAATGAGTTAAAAAAAAAGGCATCATACAAATCCCAGAAATTAGAATTCCAATAAATGCTGTTCTATAATATTTTTTAGGATTCCATTTTTTCTTTTTTAATTTTAATTTTAAATATATAATTGTATTTGCCAAAAATATAAATGAAAAGAATGTCCCAAATTGAGGTGTAAATAAAACGATACCAGTTGTCATTATTTCAAATACACCAAATAATACATTAATCGCAAAAATAATACCAATAATAAAAATTACCCGCGAAAGAATCAGAAAAATTTTATACAATATTTCTTTAGCTCTAATAATTTCTGTAGATTTGATTCCTTCAAACCTTTTTTTAAATACCCAAAAATTTTTGTTTTTGATGTTTTTAATATCAATTAATCCTATAAAAAAACCAAAAACTAAAATGCCAAAATAAGAAAAATAGGTTGTTAAATATGCTCCAAAATTTTCAATTCCTTCATTTGAATATGTCACAGAGGTAGATAAATTACCTGACATCAAACTTAGCATAGCAAAAATCATAAAAACTAAATAAAAATAACAAAGTAAGCTCGTTCTTTTTCCTAATCTATTCGAATTATTAATTTTATCCAAATTAAGATATACAAGTAAAAGATTGACAAATAGACTTATTAACAAAATAACCCCAAAAACATCCCATAAAAAAGAATATAAAGGTTTTACTATGTAAACTATGCCTAAAATAATACTAGCTAAATTTAAGACTACTGATAAGTAACTAACATTTTTGATAGTAATAATTTCAATAATTTTATTTAACTTGTTTTTAAAATCTATCAACTAACGATTTTCTCTAATTTATTGGTTAAAATTTTAATTTTTAATAACTTCCTCAACCACAAAAAATATTTGACTTATTTTCAATTCTCTAATAATCAAAAACGCCTATAATAAAATAAGTACTTAATAATTATCCGAAAATGTCAAATATAACATAGAAAAGAAATTTTTACTTTAAAAGAACAACTAAAATTAGTTTAATTCGTGTTATTATTATATTCTTAAAAAAAAAAGAAACATTTATAAATTATTTCTTAATCTTCTTGGTCTCCGATAATTTTCTCTAATTTTTTTTTATTTTTTTAAAATTTCTTTTTTACTAATTACCAGCGGAAGGATTTAATGTCACTTAGTTTTTTTAGCATTTCTTTTGACAGATTTAATCGGTTATAAGTTAAGTCTAAGCTCTCTAAATAACTTAAATCCCCTATTGAATCAGGTAGAGAATCTAAACCACAGTCGAACAAATAGATTCCGGTAACGTGCTTGTTTTTAACCGTGAAGCACGGAGCTAAATGAAGATCTAATTCATCAACTAAGTAGAAGTTCTTCTTGTCGTACTCAAATAGATGGCTCTCTATTTCTAAAAGGATTTCAGCCTCCTCAGGAACCAAAACTAAAAACAAAAGCTCTTCGCTGTTAAGATAACGAGTATAGCCTTCTTGTACCAGATATTCCACGACAGGAGGATAACCGCTTTCGAGCCGTTTGGCAATCTCTTCTTTTAAGACTTTCTTTGCTTGAGGATCCCCGCCTTCCGCGAGTTTCTTTAGCAAGCTAAACGCTAAATTAGAATGTAATAGTCGCGTATCGTAGTTGTGTTCGTACCAAACTTGCAAGTTCGAACAGTGTCCCCAAAATTCCGTTTCGGGAGAGAGGTTATAATTAATTCCATCTATTTTTATTTGACCATCTTCATCCCATCCCAATTTGTCTGCAGCTTCGTCTATCGAATCGAGTTCGTCGGTATCGCGGATTCTATCGATTGGAACGTTTATCAATAAGAGTTTACACGACATAAACGATTCTCCGTTAACGTAAATAATAGTATCCCTCCAGACCAATTTTACGGTTAAAAACTCGTTAACCGCGAATTCTTTTGGTTTCATCTTCGCATTCGTTTCATCTTCATTTGTTCGTAAATTATTATAGATAGCAGTAATATTTAAATCCATAGTGCTATGTAATTTGCTTAAATTACAATTTTATGGCAAAAATAAGATTAAAAAAATAGAAAGTTAATAAAAAATAATAAATAAAAAAAATTTAAAATTATCCTGCTTGCCCAGATTTACGAAGACTCTTTATACCAGCTTCAATTTTATCTGTTTGGAGCGGCTTCGCAATGTAACTTCTGTAACTTTAGCTACTCCACTTACTTCTGCTTGTGTTTTTCGGCAGTTACTTGATTTTGCCGCCATGTAAATAACACTTGCCGCTAAGCCTTTTGGGTCTTTTCCTGTGCGCATTAATCCGTTTTTTGAAGCTTCTGAGAGCATGTTGATTGCTTTCTTTTGGACTTCCATAGGCAAATCTAAATCGTTGCCGAACCGAAAAACGAGCTGTTCTGCCGTGATTGGTTTATACCGTAAATTTAGTTCGGGTAATACTTCTTTTACAATCATGCCTAAGCTCCTGTGGACAGTTCTACGGGGAGTCATTGAAGCGTCGCACACTTCTTCCAACAATCGTGGAAATTCGTGCACTCTGATCGCGGCGTATAATGAGGCAGCAATGAAACCATCAATTGACCTTCCCATCGTTAATTTCTTCCTAGCCACAAGGCTATAAATCTTCCAAGCTGTTTCTTTAATGTACTCAGGGATATTCATCTTAGATGTGAGCATCTTCAACTTAGGTTTAGCTTCCCAAAAGTTTCTTTCTATGCTAGAAATTAGAGAATTCTGAATTTTTGAAAGCCTGGAGAACAAGGTCTTTCCTTTTGCGTTAATTAGTCGTCCTTTTGAATCGATTTTGGAGTTTGGTAACATAGTTCTTGGACCAAATTCTCTCCATCGCGGTTCAGTACGCCTACGCTTGTTAACTTCTTCGATGGTATAGGCTCTCCTTTCATTTCCTACTAAATTTCTACTTTGAATCATTCCACAGTTTAAACAAACAACATCGCCATCTTTCGATTCAATACAAGGATTCTCGCAACACTCTTCTGCGACACCGTTCTCATCTGAACTAACCTTTGTAGATCGTAGGCGGTCTTTATATGACATATTTTTTCACTTCTTATTGTTAATAATGTATTTTTTGCAACATATTTTAATGATTATTCAATAATAATAGCGAATATCGTAAATTATAATATTGATGTTTTTGAATTATAAGTTTTTTGACAAATTTGTTACTTATAATCTTATCATTATATTGCTAATATACTAATAAGTTACACCACTATTTAAAAGTGTTTTTGTTTAGAATTGTTATATGCGACAGAACATGAAAAAGTGTGAAATTTGCGGGTATATAATGGGAAGAGCACCAACTTATTTTTTATAAATTGACCTTTATAGAATGTTTTTCTTTACTTTTATTTGGGAATTTTTTTAAGATATTATCGTGAATCTGATTGTTATAGAATTATATCGTCGAACTGTATAGTAAATTATTGAATTGTCGTTCAAATTTAATCTTCAATATTTTTAAATTTAAGTAAGTTACTTGCGCTCTCATGGAAAGTTTTCTCAATATTGTAGCCAGTTAACGCAGAAATTTCGATGTAATCAAGGTCTAACGCGAGAGCGAGTCTAACCGCATCCTTCTCGCTTACAATTCTTTCTTTCACCAAATCGTTCTTATTACCAATAAGATAACCTTTAATCTTTTGATCATTTTTAAAATAATTTTTTATATCCTGATGCCATTTTGGAACATTTGCAAAAGACATTGGGTTGGTAAAATCAAACAGTAAAAGAATCATGCTCATTCCTTCATAAAACTTCTTCCTTATGATCTCAAACTTAGTTTGTCCTCCAATATCCCATAATACTAATTCAACAGAGTTTTTATCAATATCAAAGATTTTCTGAGTAATATTTAAACCCATTGTGGGGATGTATGCCCTAAGGAATACGTTATCAGTGAATCTAAGAATTGTAGATGTCTTTCCAACGCTGGGGTCTCCTAGTACTACTACTTTAAATTTCCTTTTTTCTAACTGCTTTTTTTCTAACTTTTTAACCTCAAGTGTTTTTTCGGAAGGTTCTTCCGGCTTAGAAACATACTCGCTTTTAGAACATAAATAATCGGTTAAATCGCATAGCGTACGCTGTAACTTAACGATCTCCTCGTAGATTAAATCTTCTTTCGATCCATTATTCTCAAAGTCGGTAATTACGCTAACAGCTTTGCTAACGTACGAATCAATATAACTCATATATCTGTAATAAATATGATCGTCTTTTTCATCGAATAAAAAGGTTATAGCCGACTTTGAAAAACCCCCTATTTTAGTACTATCTTCTCTTTTAAAATATTTAATCAATACTTTTAACTTTAAAGGTGAAATAGGAAAAATTAAGAGAACTTCAGGGATGAAAGTTGAATCTCCTGATATAATTGAAAAACATTCGTCACCGATAAATCTTCGGATTCCTTCAGGAAGATCGTGTGGATACCAAAAGTTAATCTTTGGCTTATCTTGGTTCAAATCAAGATAAATAATTGCGTGCGCTAATTCCATATTAATCCTTTTTTAAGTCGACATTTCTTATATAAAGTTACCTATTCATTGATTTAAATCATGTGTTTGTGAATTCACCACATCTGATAATGATGATATATTGACTAAAATTATTAGTTAAGTAGAATTGGAAGGACTTGTGGTCCATTAGGCAAAATTAATATCTTTGCTTTATAGCCATGCTTATTTAAAGATTTTTTTATTGCTTCTTCGACAGTTTTTGCATGTTTTAAGCCAATGTTTCCGATCTCATTTTCTTTCATTTTAGAAACGATAAATATCTCTGCCATCATCATTATTCGGGTTAAAACTTGAGTTTCCCATTGGTCAGGTACTACGATTTCTTTGTTTAGGAGTTTTTTGTAAATCTCTTCTGGGACCATATCAGAATAAAGTAATTCTTTAAATTCCTCTTGCCCACCACCAATCCCATCAGCACATTCATTAACTGATATTATCGTTCCGTTTTTTTTAACTGCCATTTCGCCAATTGCCATGCTTTTTACAGCTTGATATAAGCTGAGATCTAGGGGATATCCGCCATTACCACACACAACGATGTCAAACGGTTCTTGAATTTCCTTGAAAATATGCTTAAGTTGAAAATTAACAAGTTTTTTGTGGACTCTTTCTAAATCACCTACTGCTACTTGTGTGATTTCGTGTTTTTCATTGATAGATACATTTACAACGAAATCTACGCCTACTAGTTTAGCAATCTCAGTTGAGTTTTCAGCCATTGGATTATTCTTATAAATTCCAAAACGAGCATTAGGGGAAGCTATATTTTCCGCCGAATGGTTTGCTAAAATAGTTTCAGCACCCGCTATTCCTGGAATAATAGACTTTCTTCCTCCTGAAAAACCGAAGAAAAAGTGAGGTTCGACGTAACCCGTTAAAATTTTCAAATCGCTTTTGTAATAGTGTTTATTGATATAAATGGGAATATTGTTGATAGTATTTCCTAAATATGTGAGAGAATTTTTATCTCTTGCGATGTGATCAACGATTTTCACCCTGCTTGTTAGATATTCCCCTAATATTCTTTCTAATTCGTCTTTACGAGATGTACGATGTAATCCTGTCGCAATTAAAACTGTAATCTTTTCTTCTTGAAGCCCATAATCGCTCAATTCTTTTAAGAGTCCCTTTAAAAGGAGATGAGATGGAACGGGACGTGTAGCGTCTGAAACTACAATGCAAACAGATTTTATTTCTTTCTTACTCTTTACAATTTTTTGTAAAGAAGGAGTTCCTATTGGATTTTTGATGGCATTTCTAATCACGGTAATTGGGTCCTCAATAACATCTTGTTTCGACGGGCGAAATATTGTCGTGTTCCAACTAGGATCGAGTGAGACTTCAATTCCACTTTTACCGTAATCAAATTTCATTAATATCGCGTAAAACTAAATGATTTATATAAAGTAATAAAAAGTTTACAATCTTTTAACTTTAATCAATAAATCCTATAATGTGTTAAAAACATCGCCCATATAACCCCAAGTTTTTAGAATTTGTTCCGCCTCGTTAATTATATTGTCAATAAATTCTTTTAACGGTAATATTTTATCCACATGCCCTATCGCCATTGACGCTATAGGTGAATCTTTTAGTTCAAGATGAAATATTTTTTTGTAATATTTCTCGTCAAATATATCTTGATTTAATACCTGAGCTTTCCATCTTTTTGAAGCGGGACTCTCTTCTGTGGCTATAATTGAACTTCCTAAACATACAGCATCTGCCCCCATCGCTAATGCGCCAAGAAATCCTCTAGCATCTCCAATCCCTCCCGCAGCAATAATTGGAATATTTAGCAACCTACGCGCCATTGTAATATTTACTAAGGTTGTGTTTTGGTTAGGGTTTTTAAATCCAGTTCCCTCAAGACCTACAAGTGTAATGGCGTCCGCCCCTCTATTTTGGGCCGCCATTGCGTGTTTCATAGTCGTACATTTATGAAACCAATAACAACCAGCGTCCTTAATTTTTTTTCCTAAATGTGGTGTTTGGTAAGCAGAAGTCGTGAATATCTTAATTCCCTTCTCAATTGATATATCCAAAAAATCATTGTAAGATTGTTCAGTTTTCCCACGCCCTTTTTTTGCAAGATAAGGTGGTGTAATTGTAAAGTTTACTCCAAAAGGTTTTTTGGTAAGTTTAGACATTTTTTCAAGTTCCTTTTGAAAATCTTCGATTGTAGGGTAATTTATTGCAGTTATTATTCCTAAACCGCCTGCATTGGAAAATGCGGCTGCAAATTCAGCACAACCAATCGCTGCAAAGGCACCCATTATTATCGGGTACCTTACTTCCGCCATTTGGGTTATTTTAGTTTTCCAAATCATAACTTTTTTGTTTTTTAATATTATGATATTGATAAAAAATACAAATTTTTATTTTTTTTCCTTTTCTATGTTTAATACAGTAGTAAAAATTTCTAAAAATGATTTTTTAAATAATAAAAAAACCATATTTAATATGAAAGTGGGATAAAAGATTAACTGAAACTTGTGGTACTCGTGCCTAAAATATTAAAAGATTTGTGGATTCTTACTGAAAATGGAGTGGTTTTATTCTCAAGAGTTTTTGATCAAACAATTAATCCCCAACTTTTTGGTGGTTTGATGAGCGCTTTAAACACTTTTGCCGAAAAACTTACTGAAGGAGGGATATCTAACTTCGAAATGTCGGATCTTCGTTTTGTAATTGTAAAACGAAGAAGCTTTCTATTTATTGGGAGTTCTTTAAACAAGACTAAAGAGAAAAAAGTGATTGATGAATTAAAGCTAATATCCGACATGTTTTTTGAAGTTTATAACGAAATATTAGTAAATTGGGATAACGATGTGAATTATTTTTCTGATTTTGGCGACCATATTGATAAATCTTTAGAAAAACAACCTGTCAAAAACCTGAAAGATGCTTTTTGGTAAAAAAAAATCTTTTTATTTTTATAACCATAAAAAATTTAAGAACGAAATGATATTAAAAACATGAGCAAAATAAAATAGGTTAGATATACATCAAATGAGCGATAGTAATAATAAACTCGATAAAGTGCCAGATAAACCTCATGTAATAAGAGATTATGAAGATATTCTTAATAATAATAAATTAAATCTCTTTCCTACAAGTAATCATAACGCTCACCTTAAAAGCTTAACAACACCTCAATTTTTAGGCTCTTATCACCTTAAAGAAGCAATAAATTCTAAATATAACTCAATTAATACATTGTTAAAAGGGGATATAGACGTAAAATACGCAAAAGCCTTAAGAGGTACAATTTTAAACCCCGTAACTATAGCTCTGATTATTATAGCATTGGTATTTAATGTTATGTGGTTTTTTTTTGTCTAATTATGAAAGCGAATAAATATGGGCTTAATAAATTTTCTCCTATTAATGATACTTATCATAGAAAATATTAATGTTCCAAATAAATTTTAAAGAAATAACTTGTTTTATTACTTAAGCTTTTTAATTCACTCTTTAAAATTCGAAAGGTAAATCCCTTGACAGTATATGACATTATAATTATTGGAGGCGGTGTTATTGGTTGTTGCATCGCACGAACTTTATCAAAGTACGATCTTAAGGTTGCTTTATTAGAGAAGGAGGCAGATATAGCTTCAGGCACTACTAAGGCTAACTCTGGAGTCGTACACGCGGGTTATGCGTCACCAAGAGAATATGTTAAGCGGGATATGTGTATAAAAGGGAATAAATTATATACTCAAGCTGCAGAAGAGTTAAATTTTCCTTTTCAAAGAATTGGTTCTTTTGTTGTCGCTTTGGAAGATAGTCAGATAAAAAAACTTGAGGAAGAAAGAAAACTAGCTACTCAAGACGGAGTTCCAGGCTTAGAATTAATTTTAGATAAAGAAAAAATTAAGTACATGGAACCTAATCTTACAGATGAAGCAGTTGGCGTATTACACGCCCCATCGGCAGGAATCGTAAGCCCATATGAGATGACTTACGCGTTAGCTGAAAATGCAGCTATGAACGGCGTTAAATTCTTCCGGAACCAAAAAGTAAGACGAATTAAGCATCAAAATTACGTATTTGTGATTAAAACTAAAACAGATGAATTCAAATCTAACAACGTAATTAATGCTGCTGGATTATATGGGTTAAAGATTTCAAAAATGGTAGGTCTAGATTACTTCAAACTAATGCCTAGAAAAGGAGAATATATCCTTTTTGATAGGAACGCAATGCACCTAAATAAAATTTTATTTCCTACGCCCACTAAAGTATCTAAGGGAATTTTAGTATGCCCAACTGTTAGTGGAAATACTTTTGTTGGTCCTAATGCTCTTAATATTACTGATAAAAAAGATATTGCGACTACTGAAGCTGGTTTAAAGGAAATTTTAGAAGGGGGTAATAAATTAGTTCCTAATATGCCGGTAAGGGCTTCTATTAGAAATTTTGCGGGTTTAAGGGCAATACCAGGTACCTATGATTTCATTATTGATAGCACTGATGTATATGGTTTTATTAATGTAGTTGGCATCTTATCTCCTGGTTTAACGTCATGTTATGCTATTGCTGAAAGAGTTGTAGAATTTCTGGAATTATTAGGAGCAAACACTAAAATTAAGGAAGATTATAATCCTATGCGCCCAAAACCAGAAAGGTTTAAAGATTTCACTAAGGAAGAATTAGACAGAAAAATAAAAGAAGATCCTGCGTGGGGAAGAATTATTTGTCGGTGTGAAAATATTCCAGAAAAAGAAATTCTTAATGCCATACACGCACCTGTAGGTGCGACCACCGTGGACGGAGTTAAGTTCAGATGTAGACCTGGTATGGGACGTTGCCAAGGTGGATTCTGTCGCCCTCGTGTTATTGAGATTCTGTCTAGAGAATTAAATATTCCCTATGAGGATGTATTGAAAAGGGGAGAAGACACAAACTTTCTTGTGGCTAAAACGAAAGAAATTGCGCTACTTCGTTTAAAAAGGGGTGAAAATGAATGAAGAAATATAAAGCGGACGTTGTAGTTATAGGCGCTGGAGCGGGTGGGCTTGCAGCAGCTATAGAAGTAAAAGAAGCGAAGCTAAGCGTTTTACTTATCGAGAGAGACAAAGAATTAGGAGGGATAACCTTACAATGCATCCATAATGGATTTGGTTTGAAAGAATTTGAAGAAGAATTAACAGGTCCGGAGTACGCTCAAAGATTCATAAATAAAGTAATTGAAAAAAAAATCCCCTACATATTGGATACAATGGTATTTGAAATTACTAAAGATAAAAAGTTATATGCAGTGAACAAAAAGGAAGGTTTAATTGAAGTTGAAGCGAAAGCAATTATCTTAGCGATGGGTTGTAGGGAAAAAACGAGAGGAGCGATTAATATTCCAGGATTTCGACCTGCGGGTATTTATACTGCTGGGCAAGCTCAAAGATTTGTTAATATCGAAGGGTATCTACCCGGAAATACTTACGTGATTTTGGGAAGTGGAGATATTGGAATGATAATGGCTCGGAGATTGACTTGGGAAGGTTGTACAGTTAAGGCTGTGGTGGAAATTCAGCCTTATGTAAGTGGATTGCTTCGAAATCAAGTTCAATGCTTAGAAGATTACGGGATCCCCCTGATAACGAGCTATACAGTAACTAGAATCCACGGAAGAGATCGCATAAAAGGAGTTACCATTTCAAAAGTAAGCCGAAACTTTGATAGAATAATAGGTTCAGATAAATTCATTGAATGCGACACTTTGTTATTATCTGTTGGGTTAATTCCTGAAAATGAGTTAACGCTGCAAGTGGGTGCTGAATTATCAAAAAACGGAGGACCTGTAGTTGATGAGAATTTAGAAACTACCATCGATGGTATATTCGCTTGTGGAAATGTATTACAAGTTCACGATTTAGTGGATTTGGTAACTGCTGAGGCTAAACGAGCTGGAAAAAACGCAATAGAATATATAAACTCGAGGTATAGCAAAGAATTAAAGAAGAAGGAAACAATTAAATGTATCCCTGGCGAAAATGTAAATTACGTTAAACCAGATATTATCAACAAGCGAAATTTATCAGAAGAAATAATTTTTACAATCAGAGTTAAATATCCCGATAGAAGGGTTCTTATTCAATTTAAAGACGAAAATAATAGCATAATATATAAAAGAAAGAAAATTTACGTCATCCCAAGTGAAATGCTTGAA
>JAHQWH010000216.1 GCA_029856105.1 Promethearchaeia archaeon
TATCAATACGATTTTATTATACATGCTGGGGATCTTGGCCCTTGGGTGGGCGAAGAATTAGATGGATGGCACGCATTCTTTAATCACATGGAAAGACACGCTTCTACTAGCCCATATATGGTTGCAATTGGAAACCATGAATACGGTGTTGATATATTTGCTCGGAATTTCAAATATTTTTTTCCTTATAACTATGTTGAGGATTGGGGCCATTACTACAGTTTTGACTATTCAAACGCTCATTTTGTCATGATTGATGTTTTTCAAAATCAACTCGATTGGGGTGGATTTCTATTAGAAGCTCAAGAAGCGTGGCTTAGGCAAGACTTAGCGCTAAATAAAGATAAATGGCTCTTCGTTGTTCTTCACGCACCACCTTATAGCACTGGGGATTTTAACATGCATGAAAAGTTAGCTGCCCAATTAGCCCCAATTTTTTACGAAAATCAAGTAGATGTAGTATTATCGGGGCACGATCATCATTACGAAGCTTTTTGGACTAATCGCACTGAAAGTTGGGGAGGCACGTACTTTTTTGTAACCGGTGGCGGTGGAGGGGACCTCGACGAATTTATTATGCATCGAGATCGAGATCCCTGGAAAAAATTGTGGCATAATGCGTCCATTGAAGCTTATCAAAATGATTATATTACTCGCAATTATCAGATTTACGGAGAATTAACTCATCATTTTATGCATTTTGAATTAAACGGAAATAATTTGCACATTAAAGCAATAAGAGATAACGGTAGCCTAATTCAAGAATTCTTTATAACAAAATAAAATTTTAAAAACTAACTACAAGTTCTCTAAAAAAAGGAGATTAACGCACAAACCTAAAGTTAATTTAAGCGTAGAAGCCTTTATTTTTATTAAAAGCTCTATGTCTGTTTCTCCAGGCTGGTTGTCTCAACTTAGCTGTTCTTCCAAATCCGCAGGAAGCACAATACTTTTTACTTCTGTGGTAACTATGCTTTCCGCATCTTCTACAAGTTTTATGACTTGCTGCTTTATTTTTTTTACCCTTACTCGGAGTTCCTTTACCCATTATTTCAACCTCTTCTCTTTTTAGATGCCTTCTGATTCCTTTCTATGCATCAATTTATCGTGTACATCTTCCTCAACCGCATCCTTAGATTCAGTATCATTATCAGAAAAAATCAATTTCTTTCTATCCTGCCCAATAAAAATGATAGAAGCTCCTCTAATCATAACTGTCCCAAGATCCTTGCTTCTTTTTCCGCCCCGACCAAAATATATTTCCTTGGCATCCTCTACGATTAAATTCATGTAACCGTCAAAGTGGGTGAGCTTCCCTGTTAAATAAGTGTTCCAAATCTTTAATTTGATTCTAACTTTATCCTTTAAAATTGCTTTACTTAAAGTTCTTGAGATTGTTTGTTGCGACATTTGAAAAACTCTGTAATTGCTTATAGAATATTCTATAAAATGTAGTTAAAATATAAATATTTTTTTATTCTAAAAGATTTAATCTCGCAATACGATTTAGATTTGTAATCAATTTTGCATGGAAGCAAACTATGAAAAAAATTGGGATTTTTGATAGTGGTGTTGACACCCCAGAAGAAATAATTCTTGCCGCTGGATTTGTCTCTCATAGGCTTTTTGGTGATCCAAATATCGAACCAGATAAAGCTAACGAGCATATCCCTCCAACTCATTGCGTTTGGACTCGAAACCTCTTAGAACAAGCAATAAGAGGCCTTGATAAAGACATTGTAGGGATAATTGCGACTCATGGGTGCGATCGAACCAATCGGGAGTTCGATATTTGGTTAAAGTGTATTAACCTTGATTTCATGTTTTTTTTGAATTCTCCCTTCAAACGCCACAAAATAGCTTCAAAATTTTTTATAGACGATATGAAAGAATTAATAGCTCAATTAGAAGATAGATTTAGCGTTAAGGTGTCTTCTGAAAAAATCAAAGAAGCAATTAAATTGATGAACAAAGTTAGATCCTTGTTAATGGAGATCTCCGAATTTCGAAGTAAAATGGTATTGAGAGGAGCAGATTTTCACGCACTCGTCAAAAAAGTTCAACAAATAGATAAAAACGAGGCAGTAAAACTACTTGAAGCTAAATTGGAAGAGCTAAAAACCAAAAAACCTATAAAAAATAAAGATTATAAAAGAATTCTGTTAACAGGTTCAGATTTAGATGATACGGAATTCATTGAATATATCGAAAATCTCGGCTTTCAAATAGTTATCGACGATTTAGGCATAGGTACAAAATATTTTTGGAATAAAGTTGACGAAAATAAGGAGCCCATCGAAGCCTTAGCCAAATATCATTTAGAAAAACCGATTCATTCGACTAAGTTTCCATCTTATGAGAGATTTGATGTCATTAAAAAATTGGCAGAAAGCTATAAGGTAGATGGAATTATAAACGTTGCTCATAAGTTTTGCGAACCAGTTTTATACGACCATCCTTATTTAAGCAAAAAATTTAAAGAATTAGCTATACCATATCTTTTTATTGAAACAGAATATAATAGAGAGTCTTATAAGCAGTTAGCAACAAGATTCGAAGCCTTTGGAGAGATTATTTAAAGGAGGGATTGAAAAAATGTCGAAAGAAAAGAAAAGCGGGATAATGTTAAACGCAACCAACAAACTAAAAAATGAAATGGGAAGACATTTTCTAGCAATTGAACAAGCGTATAGAGATGGAAAACCAACTGCTTGGGCAACTGCAGGAACTCCTGTTGAACTTTTATACGCTATGGATGTTCAGGCAATGATGCCTGAAAATTCAGCAACAATATCAGCAGCGCTTAAACAATCGAAAAAATTTATTGAAATCGCCGAAGATCAAGGGTATTCCTACGACTTGTGCTCTTATTTCAAAACGAGTATTGGTGCCGTGTCAAGCAAGGCTGAAATGAGCGTTGGTGGAACTAGAAAACCAGCTTTTATGATGTCAAGCGATGTAATATGTGATACTCACGTTAGATGGTTTCAAATACAAGCAGAAAGACTAAATGTACCTCATTTCACGTTAGATATACCTCACGTAGTGAGCAACACGAGCAATCGCCAACGCGAGTATTTTAAAAAATATATCAAAGAACAACTTTGGGAGCTATTAGATTTTATAACGGAAGTAACAGGTCACGAATATAACGAAGAAAAAGCGAGAGAGGTAGCCTCAAATTCCTATGAATTAGGAAAAATATGGCAAGATGTGTTTGAGCTAAGAAAAAATGTTCCCAGTCCAATCTCAACGCGAGATACTTTTGGTGGACTTTTTCCATTATTCACAATGCCTGGACTTAAATCTCCGATTAAGTTATACAAGAGAATGTACAAGGAAGCAAAAGCGAGGGTAGATGCGGGTGTAGGCGCACTTGAAAACGAAGAATTTAGACTCATGTGGGAGGGTATACCTTTTTGGTACAATCTAAAATTCTTTTCGAATCTGGAGCGCTGGAACGCTATGATAGTTTACGAACCTTACGTTTATGCCTTTAGCAAATATACAAATCCAAATATTACGAAAGACGATGTGTTGAATCATCCAGTAGAATCAATGGCTGAATTAGTTTTAAGTTTTTGGTATATTTATGATCTCGAGACTCGGGTTAAAAAATTCAAAGAAACAATAAAAGAATGGAAAATTGATGGCGTTCTTTTACATAATAACATGTCTTGTAGACCAAACTCGTGTGGACAATACGATTTGAAGCGTAGCTTAATGGAAGAATTAGATATCCCTAGTTTAATAATAACTAGTGACATGAACGACCCAAGAAAACTAAATGAGACTCAAGTGATTAATCAAATCGAGAGCTTCATCGAAATCTTGCGCCAGAGAAAGAAGCAATAATCCTAGGGATTCAAAAGTTTTATATTACTTTAATGTTGAGCATATCGAAAGATAACGTTAAATCTCCGCGAGTTTCCATTTCTTCACTTTAAGACATCTCAGTAATATAAAATCTTACATAATAAAATTTAAAGGTTGATTATTCCATTTAGAATTAATCCTTAAAATAGTATTTTTAATAAAATTTCGAGTGTGTTGAAATGCCAATAATTGGAATTGATTACGATAAATGTATTAGTTGTGAGATTTGTATAAGTGCTTGTCCGTCCCAAGTATATTCCAAAAGCAACAAAGCAGATAATAAGATTATATTTGATCCCGAGAAAAAATGCATATTATGTGGGCAGTGTATTGCACAATGCCCTGAAGATGCTATAATTTACGAAAACATGGGAGAAAGTTTCACTTTCGGCGAAATTGGCGAGCTTTCTTCTCTTGTCCCTTATGAAAACATGTTCAAGTTTCTGGCAGGAAATCGTTCAATTCGTAGATATAAGAAAGATAAGGTACCAATAGAAATTTTAAATAAAGTTATTAAGGCGATGGAATACGCTCCCACAGCAGCTAACATGAGACCTGAAAATTTCGTTTTAATATCTGATTCAGATTTGATTAAAAAGATGTCTGATGCGATTGTAGAAGAATTTAGCAAGGATCCCTCGTTAAAGGAGCAATTCAGCAAGCAACTAGAATATCACGCAAAAGAGATGCGAAGCCCTGCATATTTTGACGCCCCTCATGTGATAATCGTATCCTCACCTTTCAACATAATAATGGGAGGTTTCAATATTGGAAATATTATTACATACGGGAGATTAGCCGCCCAATCGCTCGGTTTAGGCACTTGTTGGAATGGTTGGACCCACTTGGCATTCCATAAAAATCCCAAGCTAAAAAAATTAGCCAGAATACGAGGTAGTCTAGTAACTGCATTAATAATTGGTTATGCAGACAACAAGTATTATCGCGTTCCTCCTCGTTCAAAAAAGGATGTAAAGATATTTGAGTGAAATATTTTTCGCTAATTAACCTAATTGGAAATTTTCACACAAGAGTTCGGAGTCAGGATTAAGTATTGGTCCCCAAGACGGGCCATTGAGCCACCATTTTCTCTCAAAAACGATTTTAAATCTTCGATCCCTCTTTTTAGTTGAGTGACATCAATATTTTGAAGAATATCTTTCGCGTTTAATATTAGAATTCTTTTGCCGAGAAGTTCCTTTTTAATTGCTTCGACTTGCTCAAGAGAAGAGAAATCGTACTTTTTAATGACAAAACTTTGTTTAAACGAAGAAAACTCTCGGGAAAACCCCATAGTTTCTTCTGGGGAACCTAAAAGTTGATTTTCTTCCAATTTTTTCCATAATCTACCCAATTTTTTACCACGACCAATTTTTTTTAAATCAGTTTTATAAGCTCACTTTAAACATTATGATAATATGAATAAGCTCACTTTAAAGAATATATCATTCAGATATTATATTATTTAGATCATTATTTTTTTAAAAATTCTGATTTTTCTGTCTATTAGTAATAAAAGTTTTAAAAATTCATATTCATATTAATAATCATATTAATTGTTATAATAATAATAAAAAAAAAGAAATCAAAATGAGTGAAAATAAAGTAATTGTGGCAAATAAAGGTATGGTTCGGGCAGATTTTAACTTCTGGGTCGGTCGATACATGGACAAATTTTACGATAATTTTGAAAAAAAGAAAGTAGTTGGCAATAAATGCCAAAAATGCGGTGATGTTTTTGTTCCTCCCAGAAAGATATGTGGAAAATGTAATGTAGTTATTCCACTAGAAGAGAATTGGGTTGATTTGCCTGATACGGGTATCTTAAAGAATTATACCATCACGCCATATAGAGTTAACGATAGAAGTTCAAGAAAGGCTAAACCTCAAATTATTGGTATGGTACAAATTGATGGGAGCAATACAGCTATAGTTTATCGATTGTTAAATATAAAACAAGAGGAAGTTAAAACTGGGATGAAGGTTAAAATTGAATGGAGCGAAAAACCGAAAGGAGACCCTTCAGATATTAAGGGTTTCGTTAAAGTTTGAGAGGTGAGATGATAAGTGGAAAAAGTAGGAATTGTAGGTTATTATCAAGTTCAACTACAGTCAGAAGCTAATTATGGTCGATATGAGATGATTTTTGAAGCAGTTAGGGGCGCTTTAGATAAAGGTGGTATAAAAAAGAAGGAAATTACTACGGTCATATCTAGTACTAATGATTATTACGACGGAAGAACCATCTCTAATGCGTTTACTGTAGAAGTTGGCGGTGGATATTTAGCTGACGAATCAAAAGTAGAAATGGATGGGGCTCATGCTGTTTTATATGGTTTAATGAGGATCTTATCCGGGAACCACAAATTAGCGGTAATTTGGGGAGGGAGTATGGCATCTTGCTTTCCTTACCATTCTGCCAGATTATTTGAAACGGACCCAACTTGGGAGCGACCTAGTGCTTTGGTAAATGATATCACAGCGGCAGGCTTCCAAATGAGAGCATATATGGAAAAATATGGAGTTTCTTCAGAAGATATTGCTAAAGTAGCAGTAAATAATAGAAAGAATGCTGCTAAAAACCCTTTGTCTCTAAAAGAAGCTCAATATCCAAATTTGACAACGAAGGAAGTTTTAGAATCTGATAATTATGCAGATCCTGTCACTGAACTTATGGTATCTCCTCTTTGTGATGGCGTAGCTGCTTTAATATTAGCTCCAGAAAAACAAGCTTTGAAGATTACAGACAAACCCGTCTGGATTACTGGAGTAGGATACAATCAAGATGCATATTATCTAGGCGATAGAGATTTATCTACTTCCAAATCTATGGAAATGGCTGGGAAAGTGGCCTTTAAAGCTGCAGGAATAAATAACCCGAAGGATGAAATAGATGTTGCTGAATTATTTGAAATGTATGCTCACGAAGAACTCATTTTTAGTGAAGCTCTCGGATTAACAAAAAAAGGTCAAGGAGCTAATCTAAATTATGAGATTAATGGAGATCTTCCGATTAATCCTTCGGGAGGAGCTCTGGGAGGTAACGCTCCATGTGCAACAGGTTTAATAAGGATAATAGAAGCAGTTAAGCAATTAAGAGGAGAGGCTAACGGATATCAAGTTAAAGATGCTAAAAAAGCTATTGCCTCTGGTCAAATTGGAATGTGTGCTCAAAATAATATAATATATGTATTGGAGGGAGAGAATTAAAAATGGGAAGACAAGTAGCTATTGCTTCGGCTGGTTTTAGTGAACATGCTTCAAAACGCTCTGATGTAAGTATGCCGGAACTAGTAAGTGAAGCTATTCTTGATTGTTTAAAGAATGTCCCTAGCGTAGGGATTGAAGATATCGATGCTTTTGTGAATGGAAACATGCCCGCATTTGAAGGATCTAATATTCCAGAGCTTTGGATGACGGATTGGATGGGAGCAAGAAATAAACCATTAATGAGAGTGACTACTGGAGGGACAACGGGAGGATCGGTAGCCATTTCGGGATATTATAATGTAACAGCAGGTATTCCCGGCGTTGATACTGTTTTAGCAGTAGCTTTTGAACAGCAATCCATAGGCACTACGAGCGTAGGATTAGCAAGCGTAGCATATGGTGAAATATCTGTTCTTAATTCAATAGGTATTCCTTACGAGGAATTAACGCGTTTGTTATCTGGTGGCGCTGCGATTGGTGTCGCATCATATCAGGCGGCAAATTATATGCGTAGAAGTAAAATTACTGAAGAAGATTTAGCTAGAGTTGTAGTCCAAAATCGTCATAATGCTGCAAAAACCTGGTGGACACACTTAAAAATGCCAGATCTTACAATCGAACAAGTACTAGACACACCTTACATATCTTACCCCTTAAGATACGGTATGGTTTGTCCTGCCTCAGATGGAGCTTGCGCTATGTTGTTTACAACAGAAGAAAAAGCTAAAGATATGTGTGATATCCCCGTTTATGTAAATGGTGTTGCAAGTGTTTCTCATGAAACAGCTGTTTTAGGATATAACGGAAGTGGTGCTGGGCAATTAGATCCTTCGGAACAACTAGGTGCTATGAAGTCAGCAGAATTAGCTTTTAATCAGTCTGGAATTTCTTTTCCAAGGAAGGAAATTGATTATGCTGAAGTTTATGCCCCATTTCCCAATCAAGAATTAATGTGGGTAGAAAGATTAGGTTTATTTGAAGAAAATACTGCTTCTTCTATGTATGAATCTGGAGTAACTGCATTAAACGGAGAACTTCCAGTAAATTGCTCTGGTGGAGTGAACTCAACAAATGCTATAGGAGCTTCAGCGATGGAAAGACCAGCCGAAGCAGCTCTCCAGATTATGGGAAAAGCGAGTAACCAAGTCCCTAAAACTGTTCATACGGCATTAGGCCACGGTTGGGGAGGGGTTATTAATTTAATTACAATGATGGTGATGTCAGATGAACCTGCTCGTAAATTTAAATAATTTTGGAGGATGAAAAAAGTGTCAAAACAAACATTAAGAAAATCTATGGATTATATAAAAAAGGATTATATAAAAACTAGAAGAATGCCAGGCAATTGGTATTTGGCGAGTTATACGTTTAAATTTAATATTACTCACATGACTCCCTTTTTAGAGAAATTGAAACAGAAGAAATTAGTAGGAAACGAATGTCGGAGTTGCAATAGAGTATTTTTCCCCCCCAGATTAGTATGTGGAAAGTGTATGGTTAAACCTGATAAATGGATAGATTTACGCGATACTGCTCGAGTGGCTACCTATACAATTGTATATATCAAAGATCCTGAAACGGGGGAAGTGTTAGAAAAACCAGTAGTTTTAGTTCGCCAAGACGGTTCTGACACTACTCATATTTCTCAATTAGCACCCAATATAGACTTTAAAGATGCATATATCGGCATGCCACTAAAAGTGCATTGGAAAGATGTTACAACTGGTGGATTAAGTGATATTGAATATTACGATGTTTTAGAAGACGATTCAAAGGATATTGAAATAAAAAAAGAATAATTTAAATTCTTAATCAATTTTATTTTTTATTTTTTTTAAAGATTATACCTTCTAAAGGAGTTAATTTAATATTTCCACAATACGCTTCAGTATCTAAAGCTTTTCTATTCGATAGTGTTGAGAATAAAAGTTCTGGTTTTTCTATAGGAGTTTTTATTAATAATTCTTTCTTTGTAAAATTTAAATATATAAAGATTTTTTGAGCCTTATGGCTTCTAGTATAAGAAATAAAATTCCTCTCCAATTTCTCATGTTCAATAAGCTGCAATTCACCTTCTTGTAATGCTATATTTTCTTTTCTAACTCTTAATAGTTTTTTATAGCAATTTAACAACGAGTCAGGATTTTTTTGTTCTTTTTCAACATTAATTTTCTCGAAAGTATCTGAAACTTTTAACCAAGGTTCGATTTCGATATTAGATGAGAATCCTGCATTTTTCTCGTTGTTCCACTGCATTGGAGTTCTACAACGATCTCGAGTTAAAGAAAAACCAATTAACCTACTTAATTGCGGCATTGGAAACCATGACAATTTACGTCCGATTGGATCCTCACTAGTTTTTAGCTTAAACCTAACGTTGGGCATCCCAATCTCTTCCCCATAATAAATAAATGGAACGCCCCTTAAGGTTAATTGCATAGTTGCAAGAATTTTTGCTTTATGAAAATTGTTTCTTAAAAGAGATATGTAACGATCTCTATCATGGTTCCCATAAACAAAAGTAGGAGTAAATGGAAATGGCAACGCTTCTTCAATCCTTGAAATTAAGCTTATGTATTTTTTTGGGTCAAACGGTGTTGAAGCAAACTCGAATAAAAAACACATGTGCAATCCATTGTCATTAGGTCCATAATACTTTTTAATCTCCTCAATGGAACCAAAAACCTCACCTACAAGAAATCTTTCAGGTTCATACTCGTCCATTACTTCTCTTAATTCCAGAGCAAAATCAAAGGTTTCAGGTAGGTTTAAATCGTATTTGTGCTTATGAAAAAGCGTATCCACTTTTTTGTCTAAAGGAATGATTGTCCAACTAAATTTATCATTTGTTAATTGTTCATCTTCATAAATAGCATGAAGAATGTCTAATCGAAATCCATCAACTCCTTTATCTAACCAAAAACGCATTGTATTAAACATTTCTTCCTTTACTTCAGGATTACGATAATTTAAATCAATCATGCTCGGCAAAAAGTGGAAATAAACCCATTGATCAGTGTTTTCGTAATATAACCAAGCACAACCTCCAGTCAATGTGGTCCAATTGTTTGGTGGCTTCTTACCACCAGATTTTTTGCCATCGCGCCATATGTACCAATTACGCTTTGGATTGGCCCTACTTGAAGCTGATTCAATGAACCATGGATGATCAATAGATGTATGATTAAGAACTAAATCCAAAACCATTTTCATGTTTTTATCGTGCATTTCCTTTAGGAGTTGATCAAAATCTTTTAAATTCCCATATTCCGGTGCGATACTGCGAAAATTTCTGATGTCATAACCGTGATCTTGTTGAGGGGAATCAAAAAAGGGGCTAAACCATATGGTTTCTACGCCTAACTCTTCTAAATAATCTAATTTTGAAATTATCCCCTGTAAATCTCCAATACCATTACCAGTACTATCTTTAAAAGATCGAGGGTAGATTTGATATACTGTAGTTTTTTGCCACCATTTATACTTCCATTCAGACATATTAAAAATCAAATTGTAGAATCATTAATACTTATTTTAATTTGATTGTTTCATGTTTCATACAGCATTTATGCAAAAGTATAAATTTCTTTATTACGAATTCTTAAAATATGGAATCAAAAACAAACAATTTGTTGGATCTGATTAAGTCGCGAAAGTCCGTCAGAAATTTTATTTATAAGAAAATTGATAACGACACGATAAGAGAGATATTAGATTGCGGTCGATGGGCGCCTTCTGGCCAAAATAGCCAGCCTTGGAAAGTTTGTATTGTCTCACATCCCACTGTTAAGCGTATGAT
The DNA here is from genome assembly GCA_029856105.1 of Promethearchaeia archaeon. Classification (GTDB taxonomy): domain Archaea; phylum Asgardarchaeota; class Lokiarchaeia; order Sigyniarchaeales; family SOKP01; genus SOKP01. The sequence goes on from JAHQWH010000216.1 coordinate 10,886, forward strand.
TTCAGAACAATCGAAGTATGGAGGAATCATTGAAAGCGCTTATCTTAATTTTGTTGTCTTCTTAGACTTAGAAAGAGGTTACGATCGGGTAAAGGATGTTTTAGCGATGGGAGCTTTTATTCAAAATATGCTTTTATGTATCCACGCTAAGGGATTAGGAGCGGTTTGGATCGGCGAAATCTTAAAAAATAAGGAAAAAATTAATGAAATTTTCAAACTATCGACTGAGAAATACGAATTAATGGGTGTAATTACTGCTGGAATAATTGACGATGCTTTAGAAAAAAGTAAAGATGGAAGGGAAAGAAGAGCGATAGACGAATTTATAGATTGGTTTTAATAAAATTTCGTTAAAAAATTAAAAATTGTTAGTATTCATTATTCTTTCTTTTTTTTCATTTCTAAACGTCTTATATTTTTAAGCTCTGAAGCAAAGAACTCTTTTCCGTAGTGGGAAAACAGAACTGCTGCTGGATTATGCGGGGAAGATCTATCCTTTGCGATTAAAGTCGTTACCGGCGCTTCCGACAGTCGCGTAAATGTTATATCGTGTCCGACACATAGACCTACGAGAACGTTCATATCGGTGGAAGAATTATTTAATAGAAGTGCTTGAGCTACGGGATTACAAGTGATCCACCCGATCGTGTAACCTGTTTTAGAAATCATAGTATATTCTTCAGGTACGCCTACATCAACCTTTTTTACGGATCCAGTTTTACAACAAACAGATACAACTTCAAATCCATATTTTTCCAATATTTCTGCAATTCTTTTTGTTTCTTCAATCATTCCTACACAGAAAGCTAAACCTAATTTAGTATATCCCATTCCTTTCGCATATTCTATGGTATCCTTTAAGCGAGGCCAGTGAATATACCCTTTTGCTTCAACAATAGACGCAACTCCCGTTGATCTTTTAACAATCTCATCTTTTTTATAAAGTTCTTTTGCTGTTTTCTCAATATCGGGATGAACTTTCATGGGACAATTATCTAAAATCTTGCTAGCCCTTCCAACTGCACAGTAATTTATAGATGTGCATTTATGACAGGTAGGATCATTATCATTTTCGGTCATTTTCAATATCAATTTTAATTTTTAAATTAGACTAATTTATAATTCGTTCTATTCATTAAAAAAATTAATTTCAATTATTTTTATATAATAAATTTTCATTAACAATTTTATCTAAAACAATCATTTCCTAAAGGTTTTTACTCAATAAAGCATTTTTTTCATTAAAGCAAATTTAATTTTCCAAAACCTTGTCAGTAGGATCACTACAAAACATCGAGGAAAAATATTTGGTTTCTTTCAATTCTTTGGCAATATTGGATCAGTAATCGGACCAATTTTAGGCGGGATAGTTCTAGATTCCCTTGGATTGAGAGCTCCGTTTTTAATATCAATTGTAGTCGAATTATGCTTGATACCCTTTTACATAATCCTCGTTCATATAATAAAACCTCATTTAAGAGAAAAATATGACGACAAAGTGAAAATTTAAGTAAAAAAAATAAAATTGAGAATTTTAAAGGGTTTCTAAATTAATTAAAGTTTAAATCCAATAATGAAATATTCCAGAGACTATTGGACCTATATAGTACTTATAATTTATATATATAACCAGAAAAGAAAAATTCGCGATACTATAGGCCCGAGAAAGTAATAAAGATCAACCCAAAAGTGGTATGTAAACCCAAGGTATAACAGTGCGTAAAGGGAAGCAAATACAAAACCAAAAATCACATCGCTTGGAAAATGGACTCCTAAAATCAGACGCGAAAATGCCATCACTACGTCTAATCCTAAAAATATCAAAAAAACGATCCAACTCTCAAAATAAAAAGCAAAAACAATTCCAAATAGAAGGAAGAACGTAACGTGACCGCTTGGAAAAGATTTTGCTTCTGATTCTGACATAAGGTATGGAATCCTAATAAAATCGTCGTGTTGCTCGACGCCTTCTGTCTTAAGCTTGATATAAGGTCTATTTCTTCTCACAATTCCATAGCGAATAAGAACATGTATGATGACACCCTGATCAAACGCTCCTGTGAACAGTACTAAGAGATAATAATCTTTTGTGAAGAAACCATAGATGAACCATATTAACCAGACCAGACCCCAAAAGTATAAGCTTCCAAAAAAGCTAAAAACATTAGCAAATTGTTTTGTTCGCCTAGAAAAATCACTCTTATATAAATTAAGGAAAGCTTGGCGATCCCATTTTTCAATTTTTTCTATATATTCCGAAAACGACGACATAACCCTATTAAGATAGTGGATTGGGAATAATCGTAAATCTACATATTAAAACTTTTTCATACACCTAATAAGTTTGATACTTTTAATCATCTTGAATAATTTTTTTTATTCTACTAAGTTTTTTCAACAAACGATTATTGTTCTATAACAAATAGTTATTGTCAGGTCTACATAGATTTATAAATGATTATTTCTTTATATTATTTAGAATTAAAAATTATTAATTTTAAATAGAATTAAACAAAATTTAAAGTGGAGTGAACAAAAAATATGAATGAACATAAATATAACGGGTTTTCAGAGGAACACCTTCGTCGTATAGCCCTCCGAAAAGTAAACTTTAAAATGTCAGTAAAAATACACATAAGCGTATACATTACAGTTTGTATTTTCCTTAGCGTTATAAACTTGTTTTTTACGCCAACGTATTGGTGGGTGTTATTTCCTATCTTTGGATGGCTTATTGGCGTTGCTGAGCACATCACATCTTATATAGTATATGCGAGAGGAGTGTATCCGTCGGCAAAGAGAGGCGTAATTTTTCATTCTGTAGCATACATATTCGTTATGTTGTTTCAATTTGTAATTAATTACTTCAATACGCCTCTTTATTATTGGGCAATTTTTCCGGCATTTTTCTGGGGTACAGCATTAGCAATTCACATAGTTACATATTACATCTATCATCGTCCTTCGACTGATGAACAAGGTGTTTTGAAGTCAAGAAGGGAACGTGCCGTTGAAAAAGAAATGGAAAAAATGCAAACTCGATTTAAAAAAGAATAGATGAGGTGCTAAATTAAAATGTGGCTGGGAAAATTCTTAGATTTTGAAGACGATATTGAAATGTTGAGATCCAAAATCAAAAAAGAAATTTTTAAAAAAATAAAAAAAAATAAGCTAACTCCTCTCGAATTCACTACAATCGAAGTAATTTTCAATAGTAGCGCCCTCTCAGGCTATGATATTATCCAAACATTAAATAAACACTTTGCTGGAACCTGGAAAGCTAGGTCTGGCACAGTTTACCCAATTTTGTCAAAGCTGGAACGAAATGGCTTCTTAAACTCTAAAGCGGTTAAAAGTCCAATTGGACCGATCCGAAAGGTGTATACATTAACTGACGCTGGCGAAGAGATTCTAAAAGTAAAGGTAAACAAGAATTTCTTTGACCAACTTAAGTTTTTGGAGAATTTTATCATAGAATTATCTTCCATATATGTGAAATCGTATCCCAAACAAGAAATGTCATCGGTCATCGAAGAAGTGTTAGCAACCTTAAACGAGTCTTTCGAAAGGATTAAAGGTAGTATTCCCTCAACTCTTAGGTTTAAGGCAAAATGTACAAATTGCGGTATTGAAATCGGTAGGAAAGTGGCTTACTGCCCTTTTTGTGGAACTCAATTAGCTCCTGAGGAAGAAATTAAAGTAGAAAACTCAAAGGTACAAGAATAAAATCGCTTTTTATATCGTTTAAATTAACTTCAAAATTATTTTTATTTTTTTTTTCAAGAAATTCTTTTAGTAGTCTAAACGAGATGTATTTCCCATCTATGTAGTTTCAACACAATCTATGTAGAATCAACAAACTTTTAAATAATTAAAGTTATTAAATAATCAGCAAATCATAAATTATTCATCACAATATAAAAAAATAAAAATATTATATTTATAATAAATAAAATCAATATACTTGGGAAGAATAATCGTGAATGAGTTTAATGAAAATGCTTTTTCAGAAGAAAATTTACGCCGTATAGCCGCTTTAAAAATAAAATTTCGACTTTCAGTTAAAATTCATTTAATTGCTTATATATTAGGGATAGTATTATTTATTTCAATAAATGCGCTATTTAGTCCACTTATCTTGTGGTTTATTTATCCGATTTTTGGTTGGTTGATAGGGTTGATGATGCATTTAACCGCATATATAGTTTATGCAAAAGGTATTTACCCCATTGCTAAACGAGCTGTAATTTTTAATACTATAGCTTATATCTTTGTAAACTTACTTTTATTTGTTATTAATGGCTATACTGATGCTTTA
>JAHQWH010000217.1 GCA_029856105.1 Promethearchaeia archaeon
CCAGAAGCTCTAATTGCAGGGTCTAATACATCGTCGATTACGGTTTTAACGACTCCCGCAGCACCAATTAAGTCAGGCAGAAAAATATCTTCATTCTCAAATTGAGATCCTATATATTTCATGAGATTACCAATAATTTCCAAGAGTTCTTCCGCAGACGCTTCTTGGTTTTCTAAAACTGAACGACATAGGTTTTTTAAACCAGTCTCATCCCATTCTTCAACAAGTTCTTTCACTTGTTCTTCTAATGACATTTTGACTCCTCTGAATAATAGAATTTAAAATAAAGTTATTAGTTATTTACTAACCTTTATGAAAAAAAAAGTTTTTCAAAAAGTAGATAAATTAATGGTTTCTAGAACTAAAATATTGAAATAATATCTTTTTAAAAGAGAATTTAAATATCTTATCTGGTTTGAAATTATAATGAGAATGAATCAACTTGAAGTTTTAGCGAAGGATGAAATTGAACTTATACATCAAAACACGATAGAACTATTAGAAACTATTGGCGTTAAAATAGATTCTATCGAAGCTAGGGATCTTTTAATTGACAATGGAGCAGAATTTGATAAAAATACTAAATATATAAAATTTCCTGAAAGCCTTGTAAAAGAGACCATGAAAGTCGTACCCGATTCTTTCAGTCTATGGGGTCCGGATGGTTCTTTTAAGTTTGATGTAAATACATCTAGTACAAAATTTGCTACCGTTGGTACACCCGTTAGAATGTACGACCCCGAGAAAAAAACCGGTGTGCGAAAATCTTCGCTTGAAGATACTATAAGTCAAATTCGGATCGTCGATAGTTTAAAAAACATCGTATGTTCACACTTAGATGTGTGGCCGAACGATGTACCCTATACGGAAACTCATTATCACAGTATACGCGCTTGGGCAGAACATAGTTTCAAACCCTTTGGATTAGGGTGTTATGGGAGGGTTGCAAGCAAAGATATGATGGTTATGACTTCAATTATCGCTGGCGGTGTAGATGAACTAAAAAAAAGACCAAGGTTAATTGGCTTTTTTAACCCAACAAGTCCACTAATGCTTACTAAAATTATGTTAAATGGCTTATTCGTTTTTGCAAAATACAAGCAGCCAATTATTATTGCATCTGCGGCTAGTGCTGGAGCGACTGCACCAGTAACTTTAGCGGGCTTGTTAATACAAACAAATATGGAAGTCTTATCTTCAATTGTTCTTACTGAACTTATTAATCCTGGAACGCCTGTCTTTTATTCGACAATGAATTGCCCTATGGACCCTCCCAGCGGGAACGTTGCTTGGGGTTCAATAGAAACTGGCTTAATAACCGCAGCTGCGGCTCAGTTAGCCCGCTTCTATAAAATCCCGTCTAGAGGTCCGGGAGCAGTTACAGAATCAAAATGTTTTGATGTTCAAAACGGATTTGAAAGATTTATGACACTTTTCTTCGCTACACAGGCGGGAATAAATTACATTACTTGCGCGGGAACCTACGAATCTTCGTTAGCAGAAGCATTAGAATTACTCGTTATTGATGATGAATTAATTGATATGATCAATCATGGGATGAATGGAATTAGATTTAACGAGGAAACCCTCGCTATAAATGAAATTAAAAGGGTAGCGACAGAGGGGAAGAATTATATGATGTTAAAACACACATCAAAAAATACTAGGAAAGAAATATTTGTCCCAAAATTAGCAGATAGAGATAAGAGAGGGATTTGGAGAAGGAATGGATCAAAAGATATCATCGTGAGAGCTAAAGAAAAAGTTAATTTGATACTTGAAAAACAAGTGGGCCCCGGAATTGCTCCAGAAGTTGATAAGGAACTAAAAAAGTACTTTAAAATTATAGCATCCCGCACTATGGATGAATTTCGAAAAGTCGAAGGGTTAGATGAATCTGAGGATCCTCAAAAAATTATTGATTTGGAGGGATAAAGATGGCAGAAAAAAAACCACAAGATCAAATCAATAAAGAATTAAGAGAAAAGTGGGATGAGCTAGAATTCGATTCACAACTAATTAGAGCTGGAGAAGATCCATACCCTAGCACTACTCATAGTTTACGCGTACCCTTATATGCGACTAAATCCTACGTATATTCCTCCTTAACAGAGCTTTTAAAGCACCATTACTTTTATTCAAGAACAGAAAACCCTACATTGTTTGCTTTGGATAAGAAACTCGCAACATTGCATGGAGGAGAAGATGCTATATCCGTTGCTTCTGGGATGGCAGCAGTTCATCTTGCTTGTTCGAGCGTCCTCCAAAAACGGATTAAGAGAGTCAAACCAAAAAATTTATCCAAACATTTCCCTCAAAGTAAACCAGATCATATTCCAAACTTTATTATACATAAAAACCAATACACAGGAACATATCGCCTTTTTACAAATGTATACCCACAAATGGGATACGAACCGAGAATAATAGATATGCGGGATTTAAACGCTGTCAAAAAGGCTATTGACGAACAGACTAAATTTGTATATGTTGAGACACCAGCAAATCCCACAATTGATGTGATAAACATTCAGAAGTGCGCTGAACTTATTCACGAAATAGGAGGAAAATGTATTGTGGATAACACATTCGCAAGTCCAGCTTTACAGAAACCATTAGAATTAGGTGCTGATTTAGTAATTGAAAGTTTAACTAAATACATTAATGGCCACGGTGATTGCCTTGGTGGGGCAATAATTGGCCCTAAAAACGAATTACAAAATATTCGATATTTCTGGTTAGAGACTCAAGGAGCCGTTTTAAGTCCGTTTAACGCTTGGCTCATTTTACGCGGATGCAGAACTCTTAGTTTGCGAATGAAAAGACATAGTTCAAGCGCAATAAAAATAGCAGAATTCTTAAGTAAACATCCAAAAGTGACAAATGTTGTTTACCCGGGATTAGAATCAGATTTGGGACACGAGATTGCTAAAAAACAAATGATGGATTTTGGGGGCATGATTGGCTTCGAATTGAAGTCGATGGATGCTAGTTATAAGTTTATCGATTTATTAAAACTAATCAAAGTCGGAGTATCGTTAGGAGACACGACTTCTTTAATTGAATATACGGCTGTTATGACGGGAATCGATCTAGCTTCTTGGGAAAAACGAACTATGGGAATGTCTGATACTCACTTTAGATTTTCGATCGGTTTAGAAGATCCTAGCGATTTGATCAGGGATTTGGAGCAAGCTTTAAAAAATTCATAAGTAAATTTAAATTAAAATTTAAGCCTAAAATAAAAAAAAAGAATTTTAAAAAAATTTTATAGTTAATACATTTAAGTAACTTTTTCTTTCTTCTGGTTATGAAGCTCCGTGATTTGTTGCTTAATATCATCAACTTTAGATTTTGAGAAGGGATAAAATTTTAAACAAATCAGGTTTAGACCTAGTGCAATGGCTGGGAACAAAAATACTAACAATCTAAGCCCAAAAATATTACTTGGATCAATAAGTTCGTAATCCCCCCAACCCGTCGCTGTGAATACGAGCCCTACAGTTAAAATAGAAAGAACCATTGAAAGCCGCATGAAGAAATTTGTAATTCCAAAGAAGATTCCCTCGTGCCGTACACCCGTTTTTAACTCATCTTCGTCAATAACATCTGCAATAATCAAGTAAATGAAATACAACATACCTCCAAACCCAAAACCCATCAAGGATACTACAATTAATGCTATTTCGTATAACTCTATAAATAACAATGGGATTGAAGCAACAAAATACGCGATAATTGAGATAAAATATCCTTTTTTGCTTCCAAGTTTAACATCTAACTTCCTCCAAATTATTACAGTAACAATTCCTACGATAAATAACAACCCTAACATTATCGATGTGAGAAATGTACTTTCTTGGCCTAGAACATGCAAACTATACAACGGTACGGTTGTTGCGAGCACCAGTAGGACATACTCATATAAGAAAAACATGAGTGTATAGAGTACAAAACCTTTGTTCTTTAAAGCATATTTTAATCCTCCAAAAAAGGAAAAAGCTTGTTTATAATCTTCTTTAAATTCTACACGTTCAACAGCACCCCATTTTAGAAAAATGAGCATTGTTAATCCTACGATTATTGATGTAACAATACCATTTGTTAGGTAACCAGACATCACATTCAATTCTACAATGAAAAAACCTGGAACTAAGAAAGCTAATATCAACCCAACTGTAGATAAAACTTGTCTAATAGTATTTACTTGCGCCCGTTCTTCTACAGTCGTATACAATTCAGGAAACAATGAATCTGAAGGTAAGGCCAGCATAGTATAGAAGGTATCATAACATATAAGCATAATAAGAAGATAGATAAAGCCTAACATTTGATTACCAACAGGGGGTAACCATAAGATTATCTCAATTATAAGAACAGGTATTAATCCAATCATTATATATGGTTTTCGTCGACCCCAGCGAGAATGTGTACGATCTGAAAGGTAACCAATTAGAGGGTCATTTATTGCGTTCCAAAAGGTCCATAAAACATATGCTAATATTATATACGGTATATCTAAGCCAACAGCGACATAGTAAAAAGAAAAAACCCATGTATTAAATGCACTATTAATAAAAAATAGTCCGAACGAAATTGACCCAAAACTCCACTTTTGCAGCGTCCCAAATTCTTGAGTACTTTTATCTTTATTTTGATTCATCTTTTTAAAACCAATAATTTAATTATTTAATTGTTTATTTTTAAAATTTATATAAGGTATTAGATTCTTTCACATATAAAAATAAGCAATTTTAAACTATTTCTAAGTCAGATTATAAATAGAGATAAGTAGATTATGGCAAAATTAAAATTTATTATTATAATTATATGTTTAATATTGCGGCATATCTCACTAAACTAAGAAAAATCAAATAGAAAAGGGATATCGCGCTTTACTCTCTAGAGTATTTCTCTATTATATAATTTTGCAAAGACCAAACATACTTTTCAAGATTTAGAATTAAAACTTTTTGTTGTATTTCTCTTAAGTATGGCACGTCAAAACTTTCAAATAATCCTTTAAGGTGATCTATTGTGTTAAAAACTTCTACGATAATCTTCCAATCGCTCGCCCATTCTTTATCTTGAATTTCTAATTGCTTCATTTTATGAAATTGTTAAATCTTAATGTTTTTGAATTGAATTATAACTTCTTTATGAATCCTATAGTTACACCTATTAAAAAATGTTTAGATATCTATGATTTAGTAATTTCAATATTTCGCGAAAGTTCTGAATTATAAATACAATTGAAAGTTTTTTTCTACGATTTCTTTTGCGCCGCTGAATTCTGAAACATTAATTAACCGATTTATATCTTGAAGATCGGTTAGCTCATCCTCATATTTGCTATTAAATTCAATCGAAAATTTTAGCATAAGGTCTTCTATTATACTGTTTTTTTTATTAGTGATAACTACCAAAGCGTAACCATAGTCAATTTCATACCTAACAACGATATCCGTCTTTTTTGTTTGAATAACATCAATTCTATCTTTTTTGCCAATAAATTCGCTGAGGATATGATTAAGCCCTATAAGAATGTTTCCCCAGAGGGGTGATTCATCTTTATTATCTGATTTTTTATCGAAATTAATAGAATATAGTAAGATGCCTGATTTGTGATAAATATTAATTGAATAAATTCTATTTGGTAAAACGAAAAACATCTCTGGTTTTTTAATTAGCATGATATTAACGGCAAAGTTTGTTATCCAAATAAGAATTATGTATAACTCTCTAAAGACGGTCTGTTGTAATATTACATAATAAATATTCATTAATATAGGAATCGTAAAAACAATGGTATTTAATATTAAAGGCAAACTTTCTTCCTTTTTTTTTGATCTAATATTAATTATTAAAGCAATATAAAGATAATAAATCGTGATTAAACTTTGCAACAATATAATTATTGCTCCAGTTATAAAATTAAAGCGAAAGTTAATTAGAGCCGGATCTATAACAGAAAACAACGAAGGAGGGGGGATACTAAGAATTAGTTCGATTGAATCTGGGGTTAGTAAAGCCCCAATCAACATGCCAAGAAGTAGCGCGTAGTACAAAAATGGAAAAGGTTTAATTTTTTTGTATTCGTTAAAAAAAGAATACACAAATGAAGATATTATTAGTGAAATAACCCCCGATACAAGTGATAGTTTCCAAAATAAAACGTTGATTTCATTTGATATGAAAAAAGTAACTGAAAAGACGAATAATGTTGAATAAATAATACCCCCAGTAAGAACTGTTGCCGCAAGCAAAAAAGCTATTAGTTCCGTTCCATATTTCTTTCGATATCGGATAATGTGATATATTATTATAACACTTAAACATAATATAATAATATAACCAATGATGAGCGATATGGAAGTAGTATAATTCATAATTTATAATGGTTCAAAATTCAAACGAGAAAAACTATGAGATTTCTTGGAAATATCAAAAAATATTCTTATAAATAGAGAAGAATTATTGATTTTTAAGAATTACTGAAGGTTTTTCTAAAAAAATGTGAGAAAATCTTTTAAAAATGTAAATTACGAAATAATTCTGCGTAGAAATATAGACGTTTTACTTATTATCCAGTTAAATAATGGTTAAAATATTCTTCAATTAGATCGTAAGCATTTTTAAAAGTTGAAACATCAATTAGACCACTGAGTTTTTTTAAGTTTTCTTTATTGATTTCGGCAAATTTCTTCGAAAAATTATCTACTGCGTTGTCGAGAATTTTATTTTTATGTTTTGCAATTAGTAAAACTGCGTAACCTAATTGGTTGTTATAGTTAAAAACAACCGCTCGATCGCTCATCTTAATAAGGGTTATCTGATTTTCTACGTTCGATAAATTAGCTAAAATATGATTAATTCCAATTAGTATACTCCCTTTTAAAAGCGTTTCATCAATTTCTGATTGTTTTTCGAAATTAAAAGAATATAATAAGATGCCAGATTTATGGAAAATAATAAAATCGTATATTTTATTAGTGAAAACTACAAATAAATCTGGTTTCTTAACTGCAAGAAAGACTACAAATCCCATAAAAATAACATAAAACATTAGATGTAGAATTTTAAAAAATGAATTTAGAGTTAGTATATAGAGAGTATACCATAAAATCTTTAAGAATAAGAGAAATACGAACAAGAAATAGAAATTACTTAACTTTCTGTCGTTAATCTCCTTGTATCCTTTTATTTGTGTAATCCAGGAAATAACTACAATAAACCCATTGAATAATACAATCGAAATTAATAAGGGAACGTTATTGAAAAAGTAATAGTACTCAGATCCCGTCTGGGTAACTAAAAACGAAACAGGATTGAACAATAAGCTAAGAATAATCCCTCCCATTAATATGTATATTATAACGGGTAAAAATCTAACTCGGCTTAATTTGTTTAATTCCATACTATGAACAGCAGACCATATCCCATTTGATATTATTCTAGTAAAAATGGATACACTCCATAATATCAAGGCTAAATTTATGTTAAAAAAGGTCTCGACTGATAGATTAAATAAAATAAAGTAAGCACTTTCACTGACGAAATATATCATAATTACAATAAAAAAATCTACTTCAGGCTTGTAATCTCCTCTGTGAAATAATATATAAATTAGACCAATAGAACATACCGCAAAGTAAGCGGTAATAAATATGCTTGCAATCATTAATTTTAAGGGATTTCTTTATTATTTTTAATTTCTTCCTCTTGTGTCAAAGAAGATATTGAATAATTTTATATAAATATTGGTTCAACAACCTATAAGAAGTTTTATGTGAATGGTGATTTCCATAATTTTAAAGAACTCTTAATTAAATATAAAACTTTATTCTGGTTAAATTAAATTGAAATATAATTTAATAAAATATAATTTGATTTATAATACCTAAAACCGAACTTTATGAGCGATTTTCAAAAATTCCTAATAGATAAGGGAATAATTTCAAACTTAAAAACTCGATATGAAATCGATTTAAAAGATAATGTAGTAAACGATTTCATCCATAATATAGCCAAAAATTTAATTAAGATTGAATCCAAAGAAATTCATGATTTGGATATCCTATCTAAATCTTACGAAAAGATTATTCCCCATTCCCAAAGAAAAACAATGGGTGAGTTTTTCACTCCCATTCAAATCGTTGATTACATAATAAAGAGAGTTGGCTACACAGAACAGCAAGATATTGAAAATAAAAAATTAATAGATTTAAGTTGTGGTTTAGGGAGTTTTTTAATTAGAGCTGTAAAGGTTCTCTTAGAAAAATTGAGAAAGCAAATTAAATCGAAAGAAAATTCAGAGTTAACTCCTAAACAAGCAAAGGAAATTATTAACAAAATTAAAGTGAATATCTCTGGTGTTGACATAAATCCAATTGCTTGTATCTTATGCCAAATCAACTTTTACTATACGCTTTTTGAACTCATTAAAATTATTTTAAAAACAGATAAAGATTACCAAATACCCGTATTTAATATTTTCAATAAAGATACTCTTCAATTAAATTTTAATAATAAATACGACTATGTAGTTGGAAATCCCCCATATTTATTTATCCGAGCGATTCCACATGATTATAAAAAATTAATTGAAAAGCTCCCTTTGGAAACAAATAAGGGACAATTCGACTATTATCAACTGTTTACCGAAATAGGACTTCAAATATTAAAGCAAAATGGTTTACTTGGTTATATAATCCCTGATTCTCTACTCGCTCTATCAAATCGTAGAATTCTTAGAAAATATATATATGACTCAACTAAAATAAGGGAAATTTATTATTGCGGTCCGCAATTCGATGAACCCGTCGTTTCAAATATTATACTTGTTTTAGAAAAAGAATCAGATGAAATAAAGAGGAAAAATAATCAAATCATATTAAAATTTCCATTAGATCAATCTCAAGATGATAATGTAATTTTTCAAAATGTAATTGAAAAATGGAATTATCGATTTCTAATCAATTTAAATGACCAGGATAGAGAAATTATCGAGTTTTTGAATATAAATTTTCCAGAATTAAATGATTTAAATGTTAATCCAAATTTTAAAATTGATATATGGAGGGGCGTTGAATTAGGTAAAAGTGGAAATGTCATATTCTGTAATACTTGTAATAAATATTTTCCTCTTCCAAAAAATAATTATATTTGCAAAGAATGTAAATCAGAATTAAACAATGATTCTATAGAAAGCATAATAGTAAAAAGTACTAAAGGCGATTTAAAAAAAAATTATAAACCATTTCTCTATTCTATTAATCGATACCAAGTTAAAGATTTAAAATATATTGATACAACTAAACAAGGCATTAATTACAAGGAGTTAAATCGCTACGCAAATCGCGTAATAGTAAGACAATTAGCACAAAATAGCTTAATATGTGCTACTTATGATAAGGGTTCATTGACTTCACAATCACTTTACAACTTAAAAATAATTAAATCTCCTATTAGAGAATTTAATAATTATTACCTTCTAGGGCTTTTAAATTCGCAATTATTAGCGTTTTACTTTATTAAATCATTTGGCTCTTATAAAAAACTATTCCCAAGGATTCTTATAGAGAATTTAAAAAGGTTGCCTATAGTAGTTCCTGAAAGCGATATTGAAAAGAAGCTTTCAAGAGAAATTATAATACTCGTTAAAACCATCTTGAAATTAGATAAATTTGATACAGAACACTATACTAATTTACAAAATAAAATTAATTCACTTGTTTTCGATCTTTATCGGATAACAAATGAGCAATGTAATTATATATCTGAAGTTTTGAAGAATTTATGATCGTTCAAGCTTCGATAAAATTTGATAGATATTTGAATTGAGTAATTAAGAAAACGATTATTAAACTATTTCTTTTTTTGCTACATATGTTTTCAAAATTCTGTCCCATTTTTCGGCCAGATCAGTTAGCCCAGTTTTTTTAAAGAGATCAACAGCTCTAAATAAAATTTTTTCAATTTGCTTATCTTCAATCAAGTCGTTATTCAAATGCATATTGTCTATCATAAAAAATAAAAGAAACATATCGAATAAAAAAAAGAATAATATTGTGATATAACTCTGAAAATATCGTTTTTGGAATAAAACGAGAGAACTTCCTTAAGAATCGACAAAAAATAATTCTGAACCATTTAATTATTTTCGTAATGTTTTTGCTTTGTCGTAGTTCTTTAGAACTTGTTCTCCTTTTTTTGATAGGTCAGTAAGATCTGTTTGTTTGCATAGAGAAACTATACGACCTAGAATTTTTGCAATGTTTTCCTCGTGCTTTAAAAAATTTTCTTCCATACTACAAAAATCAATGCAAATTTAAAAATAAATAAGTTTATGTCATGGAGATACTCAGAGTTTAGAAATAACTTCTTGTAACAATTTTCTAATAGCTATATTTATATTTTTTAAATCTAATATAATTTTAAGAAAACTACCAACAAAGTTGAATTCTATGGAAGGTCTGCCCAATATCGATTTAATTCAGTCATTATTAGAAAATTACATGTTCGATGTAGATGGTGCCGCAGCGGTGGCAATTTGCGATAGAGACGGTTTTATCATCGCCTCAGAAAGTAAAGAGAAAGGAAGTCACGAATCAGATTTAGTAATTGGAGCAATTTCAGCATTTCTTGATATCTACATTGATAGAATTAAAAGCGAATATAAAACCCAGAGCAATTTTTTTAATATAACCTCAATGCAAGATAAAAAATTTGCGTATTGTTCCATGGGACCACATTGCATATTGACTACGATCGCTGATCCAACTACGTCGAATACAGAACTAAGGATTTATTCGGAATATATTGCCGGTAAGGTTGAATTGATTCTTGATGGTTTCGATAATGTATCTACAGATATACCCGAAATTATCCGTGTTTTATCAACAAGAAGAGAAGGTAAGCTACCGAAGGGTCAATTTACGGCAAAACTCATTCTAAATGGCGATTTTAAAGTTGGAAAAACATCTTTAATTAAGAGATTTGTCGAAAATAATTTCAGTGAAACATATATCTCAACGATTGGCGTTGAGATTTCTAAGAAATCCGTTGTAATGGACGAAGATACAAGCATTAATTTCGTCCTATGGGATATTGGAGGTCAAATAGGCTCAATGGCACCTTATAGACAGAGATTTTACGAAGGAGCAAGCGCAGCTTTCATAGTGATTGATAGAACCCGTCCAAATAATCTAGAAAGCGTTAAGACATGGTATAAGGACATCAAAACTTCTGTATCGAGAGATATACCCGTCGTGATAGTTGGAAATAAATCGGATTTACAAGAAGAGGTCGTAATTAGCGAAGAAGAGATAAAGGTTGTTGCTAAACAATTAGGTTTTCACCACATTTTAACTTCTGCCCGAACAGGCGAAAATGTCAACGAGGCTTTCCTTTATATTGCCTACAGATTTATTGAAAAAGCGTAGATTAATCGATAGAAACTTTTTTAATTTTCACACATATTCTTATTATTGTAAGATTAGCATCAAGTTTGTTAAATATTTGTATAGAAATAAATAAAGGAGGTTATAAAAAAATAGTATTAAAGGTTTTATTCAACGACATTTTGGCGACTTGAAATCAATCAGGCTATTTAATGGGGTTTTCGATAAAAGAATTGACATACCAAGGAAAATATTTGCTATTTTTGACAGAACAGCAGTTTGCCGGGCCATGGTTCAGTTTTAAATTGATAGGTGAAAAAATTGGCACTATTCCTGTTGTGTTAAAAAATATTGAGCCAACGCCGATCTATAAAATGGTAAACAGCCGGACCGGAACTGTGATCGACCGTATAACACTAGATTTTGACATAAAAGAATACTTAAAAATATTAATAAGAGAAAAGAAAATTCAACCGATTACATTTAAAAAAGAAAATTCTTCGATACGGTTATATATCGACGTCTTTAATCGTCCAAAAGTCCCTTACGTCAACACATTTTTCACGTTAAAGAATATTTCCGATTTCAGCTTAATTGACTTCTCGATGTACTTTGTGTTTGACTTTGACATCAACGGATTAGAAGGTTTCGATAACGACTTATCTGGTTATGACGAGGAAAACGATATACTTTACCAATACGACCATACAAGCTTATATGCTGGCTTTTCTCCTATATCAAAATCGACGAATTACGAAACTTGTTTAACCAAAGACTTTAAAATTAATAACGAAAGATTAAATCTGTCAAATACTTTACACATAGAGGCTGGAGAAATCTTATCGGCTTTGCAAATTGAATTCAAAACTCTAAAACCAGACCAATCGTTTCAAACGGCCCTAACTATTTCTGGAGCTTTAAAAAAAGAAGAATTAATTGAAAACATTAACGAAGGTAAAAATAACGCGATGAAATTTTTGTCGCAAGTAAACAGATCGGTAAAATCAGAGCAAAGAAACATACAAGAAGAAGCTTTCATAAAAATCAATCTCCAAAAAGCAGTTGATTGTAACGAATAAGTCCTATATAATGATTCAAATAAAAAAGTCCGATTAGGGAAGTTATTTGATGAATGCTCCGCGAGAGTTGGGATTTACTATAATTAAATTAATGATTATTGAATTTATTTAAGGATAGATATTCGATGTTTGACTATATCAATTATTTTTTTGCTCTAATTCAAATTTACTATAATTTACAGTAAATTTATTACCATTTTTGCTATAATTTTTTATGGAAAATAATAAGAATTCAATTTCTTGTTTTGTAATAACTGGAAACTTATAGTTATTCGCTTGATATTTAGGTTCCTTTCCTGATTTCTTATAACTTTCTATAAATTCAATATGACTTTTAATTCGGTTACTGTTAATCGATTGAGTGGTACTTTTTAGTTCTTTAAGATTGAGTTTAAAGCCCTCTAAAAATTCAGAATTAATCTCGTACCCTATAGAATTTCTCCCAGATACCATCGCAGCGAGAGTAGTTGTACCTGTCCCCCAAAAAGGATCTAAAACTGTGTCTCCATAAATAGAGAACATATTAATCAATCTATATGGCAACTTTAAAGGAAATGCTGCTGATCGTTCTCTTATTTTTTTTTTATTTTCATTTGTATTATTCAATTTTTGGGACATCCCTCTAATATCTACCCACAAATCTGAAAACCATTTATTTCTTTCTTCCCAAAAATAAGCGCTATTATATCTATGTTCAAACCCAGGAGGTAGCTTTCTTTTTTTATCCCCTTTTCTAAAAATTAATATATATTCGTGTTCAAGGGTTATGTATGCATTTGTTGGCAACATACCTGATCCTAAGAATTTAGTAGGGCTATTTGTTGGTTTTCTCCATAGAATGCATGGTAAAACTATAAATCCATTGTTTTGAAAAAAAGTAGTTATTCTAACGTGGTTAGTAAATAGTTGAAAATTTTTATCAATATTTCTTGTAGCATCTCCAACATTGATACATACAATTCCCCCCGGTTTCACCACTCTCACAACTTCATTCCAAATCTTTTCTAATTCTTCATGCATAAGATTAAAAGCGTTAATACCGTCTCCCTCTTGAAGGGATTGTTTTATATCTTCGTTTAGAGTTGAAAATAATGCATCCCACATTTCTATCATAGGGTAAGGGGGCGAAGTTATTACCAAATCAACTGTGTCTGATTTTACTTCGCTCATATCAGAAGAATTCTTAAAAAAAAATTTGTGAACAGTTTCCATTGTCAAATTATAGTCTTCAATATGCATTTTGTTGCATATAATTAGCTCTTCGGATTTATTAAAACTTTTAGTCCTCGATTTGCAAAAAATAACCTACAATACGCAACTTATTATTAAAGCGATTTAATTCTGTAATAATTCCTTTGAGTCCCTTGGCATCGTGAACTACTGTTTTATCAAAAAGAATCTTAACAATTCCACTCTTACCGGGAGTTAATTCTTGACCTTCAATAAATTTGAGAGGAGATAATTTTAAGCCTACTAAACCGTAATACTGAACTCCGTCGCCTGGTTTTATTGATCCCTCTTTGGGCGCATAATATTGATTTATAAAAACCTTAGCTTTTATTTCATGTTCTTGTTTAAAAACTCCAGGACTAACTAAAAGATTATCTCGACTAAGATCGTTTGGTGAAATATTCCCCTTTAAGGCAAGGCCGACTCTATCGCCCTCGTAGGCAACTTTAAAGGTTCTATCGTGTTTCTGTATGCTTCGAATTATTACCTTTTTTACTGCTGCTTCGTAACCTACTATTTCGAGCATTTGACCAATTTGAACCTTTCCTTGCTTTACTATTCCAAGTATCACCGTTCCTATACCCTTAACGGGAAATACATGATCAATGAGTATCTTAGTATTATCTTCGGAATTTGGCTCTTTTTCCAGAAGTTCAAAGCCAAGATCTATAATTTTCTTCTTTAAATTTTCGTAATCCTCTTTAATTTTTAACTCGAATATTTCAGTATCGTTCAAACTGGTGCTCTTCAAAATTGTTTCGAGCTTCTTTCTTACCTCAGGCAGCCTCCACTCCGTTTTCGAATTTATCCCAGCTATTACTATTAAAGTTTTAGTTTTAAAGAGTTGGTAAAATAAATCCATCCCTACTAAGATTTCTCCAATAGAAGCATTTAACCCCGCATTTAAGTCTATAACAAGAATATGAATATTAGATATAACTAGAGTTTGTAAAAGCGGTTTAATTTTTTCGGGATAGTCGATTGGTGTTAACCCACAAAACACTTGATTTAGGCTTACATCCAAACGATTGTAAAATAGAATATCTGACTTTGTTCCGGGGGAACCTAACGCTTGCCCTATTAGATTATTAATATCAAAATTATCCCCTAAGATTCCCACAATAAAATTTCTTTCAATTGCTTCACTCATTTGTCTTATTAAATATTTTAAACATCAAAAACTTTTTGGAATCACGCTTGAATAAAAGTAAC
>JAHQWH010000218.1 GCA_029856105.1 Promethearchaeia archaeon
AAAGTAGGATTTAATTTCACTCCATTTCGCGTGAAATTTATACCAATTAAGCGAGTTATGTCGTATAATGGCCATGCGTGAGGATGTAAATTAAAGACCGGAAAATCAGTCCAAGAAGTTGCCATATGCCCTAGAAATTCCTCTACATCAGAATCATCCTGTTTACCAGTAAGTAAAGCTTCGTTAAAAACAGTTTGACCGGGATACTTAGATAAATCCGAGTTATAAGTATCTGGACCGCTCCAAATCCCATACCATACATCGGGATAACTCTCAGCATGATAAGCGAGCGAATTCTTTTTCCATTCGTCCCATCCCATATCTCCATTTACTAAAGAGAGCGCCCAAATTAATGTACCATTTATTGAGGGCCAAATACCCGCATTTACTCCTTGTCCTTTACCTCTTATACTATCAATACCTTTGCTATGAAGCCTAGCGCCAATTTTTGAAGGTTTACGAACTAATTCATCGATAAATTGAACTAAAATCTCCTTTTGATCGCGATCTAAAGCATTTCCTATGATAGCCCAAGGTTGAGGTTCTAACCAAATTTGATCTTCACCAACCCATCCCAAATCTTCTGTAAGCCATGCACGCCTAAACCATTTCCCAGTCCATTGAGCTTTAACTGCTTCTCGTTGAGATTGAGAATATTTAAGTGCTTCATTCGCTAAATCGCATTCACCTACGAATTCCAACATTTCTGAGTATATTTCAAGCGTGTATATAGCCATTGCGGCGTTTAAAACGCTTTCTGCTTCTTTTTGAATTTCTTTATGTTTTTCAGGAGGTATATGGCCAAGAACAACTCCATCGTTCCAATCGCCGTTAGATAATCGCTGAAGACCGTGGCGTCCTGTCCCAGTTTTTTTAACTAAATGACGAAAACAGCGTGCTATTACATCTCGAACTTTAACACTTTCTGCTCTAGATCCATAAACAGGATATCTGGAAACTTCTTCATCAAGAAATTCAACATCACGAGTTCCAAGAACATATTCGCTTATTAACCATAGTAACCACATTTCTTGATCGCTAGGCTTAAATTGGACTGGTAATATTTTTCCACTTCCTGTAATTCCATAGGGTATCTCACCACTTTTACGAGTTGTTTTTAAGGTATACCTTATTACATTTTTTACTATATTCGGGTCGCTGTAAATAAACGGAAGTGCGTGTTGTAAGGGATCACGGGCGGCTCCTTGGAAACCAATGATATACTGATATACATGACCCTGAGAAAGAATATGCTCTTTAAAATAGCTATCATAAGTCATAGCACCTCTTAAATAATAATAATGCCAAAAAATTTCGCGATTAACCCATGACTCATCTTTAATTTGTAATTCGATTCTATTATTTTTCCATTGTTCACATGATTTTTCAAATAATTTAGTTAAATTATTTTTATAATTATTAAATAAGGAGGCTATATCGTAGCCATCAGGAATATACCCATATAAAAAAGATAATGTTTGACTTTCTCCTGGCTCTAAGTGTATATTCTGCTCTAGAAACATAGCGCTTTCGATGCCCGTAGAACTGAGATCGTTGTTCAACTGATTTTTAAGACCATCTGGAGCTTTGACACCACCACGACCAAAGAATTGTTCACTATTGGTACTTAATGCGCTTGCTTTAGAATCTAAAGAGATTAAGAAAGTTGATGGAGGAAATCTATCTTCAAATGCAGGTTTAAGATTAGCAGGGTCGTATACCTCTTTATGATTTTCCAAAAACTTTTTTTCTAGAAGTCCTGCGCCATTATTGATTACACTAAACTCGTGTTTAAATTTATTACTGAGTTCATGACGAACCTCTCTCGGGCGTTTACCAGGTTTTTCTGAAAGTAGTGACGCAAATGCAGACGATGAAAATTGATACATATAACAACCCCAGTACTCAATCCAGCGTAGATCTTTGGGCATATCTCGATTATTTGTTATTGTAATTTGAGAAATTAAAATAGGGTCATCACCAAAAGGCGCAAAAATGATTTGGTTAACATTATAACCGTGCCCTATTACTTTTTTTTGTAAGTATCCAATTCCAAATATCCTTTCGAAGGAATCTGCGTTACCCGGATGATATGTACTTAAAAAGTTATCTCCATCAGTAAGGTATCCAAAACCTCCAGCATATTGCCCTTGCTTGGGATCAAACTCATTTAAATATTTAGGACCTCCCTCGTCTTGTCTTACTTGGATATAACCGTAATTTGATGCAACAGCTACCAATCTATCGTTGCCAACTTGATGAAGGTGTTCTGTTTTTGAACGCCACTCTTCATTCATCGGTGTTATTGCTTTTGGATCGTTTATTTGGTCGCAAGTATAACGATATGCGGGTAATCCAAACTCGTCTTCAATCCATTCTCCAAAATAACCAGAACCAAACTCTTTTTCATTCATCTTATTAATCTTTCCTAATTCAAATATCCCTATTTTAGAGAAATTAATTAGAATTTAATAGTTTTAAGGAAATTATTTTAAAACTTTTTGCAAGAAGAGTCTTACATAATAAATCAATATTAAACCGTCAATTCTTAAATTAATAGCCACAATCTCTCATAACGGGGTTACTTAGATTGTTAGTTTTCTTAAACAATTTTAAAAGAAGATCAAGTTTAATGTCTTTAAGAGTCTTATCGTTCCACAAATTATTTTTTTCATCTATATCATTCTTTAAATTATATAATTCTCCATGGTCACTAAAAACTGTGATTCTCCATTCGTCTGTAATTAATGTTCTCGTTCTTTCATGATTGTGGTCATCATTCATTTCAATAAGTATGTCATCATTAACTTTTTCCTTAGCATTATTTAATATTGGAATTAAACTTTTTCCTTGCATAAAATCTGGGATTGGGATTCTAGCTAATTCCAAGATTGTCTCAGGAATGTCAATTGAACTAGCTAACGAATTACATTCTTCGTTTGTTAAACCGTTAGGAACTTTTATTATAAAGGGAATTTTGATTAACCCTTGATATAAGAATGGTCCTTTAAAGAAGAATCTATGGTCTCCACCTAAATCGCCATGATCTGTTGTATATATAACAACTGTATTTTCTGCTAAGTCGAATTTATTTAAAGCATCTAAAATCTCCCCTACGGCATCATCTACCATTTTTTCCATTCCATAGGACGCAGCAATTACACGTTTAGCCTCTTCTTCTGTTAAATCTTTTGGTATTGGAAAGATCCTTTTTGCAGTTCCTTCACTTAATAGAAGAGTATTGTAATGTTTTCTATTAAATTCTGAACTATTTTTATGGTCATCGTTAAATGTTTTAGGTAATATTACATCTTCTGGCTTATACATATCGAAATATTTTCCAGGTGGCGCGAAAGGATGATGAGGGTCGGGAAATGAGCAAAAAGCGAGAAAATTCTCTTTGGAACAAGACCCATTGGAAAATCTTTCTAAGAATTCGATTGTGTTTTCTTTAACAAATGTTGTAGAATAAAGTTCCTGAGGGATTTTATGTTTTAACACTTGTAATTTCACCAAGGGATCAGAAGTGTTAAAACAGATATTAAGTTTTGTTTGAATTAAATTATCCGGATTACTCAACTTAATCCTGAGCGGTTTTCCTAACGAGGGATTGTTTTCTATTTTTTTCTTTACCCAATTTATGTAATCAGGGTGGCCACATAGCGGTCCGTGCCCTGAAACTATTTTAACATCCTCCAACCCAAAATAAGGTGAGTAGTTAGTTAATTTAGGATAATCTCTATGTGTGGCAAATTCTTGACTTTCAACAACGCTTCTGAATTGACCAGAAGGAGCGCCAAAATAATTCAGATGTATTTTTCCAAAACTTGCTGTATAGTAATTTCCAGATTCAAGTAGAATATCAACAAAGGTATTTGTACCTTGAGGTAAATTGCGTCCATTTGTTGTGACACCATGCACTGAGGGATATTGCCCCGTATATATCGTGCTTCGATTAGGCATGCAGATTGGGTTATTACAATAGAAGTTAGTGAATTTAACGCCCTCTTTAGCGATGCGGTCGATATTTGGTGTTTTTAAAACCATCTTATTATTATAACAACTTAAGTGATCAAATCGCTGTTGGTCGGTTATAATAAATAAAAAGTTTAATCTTTTTTTAATTTCTATCACTAATTTTAATTTTTAATAAGTCTAGGAAGAATTAATTAATATATAGCTAGAAATCAAAAAAAACCTTTTTAAAGTTTAACATTAAAGTTATATTAAAAAAAAATGTTAAAAAAAAAAATGTCGATTAATAGATTACCTAAAAAACAAGTTTCGGGTTACGTTGTGGGGATGATTCCATTAACGATTATCCTTGGTGTGTTCCGATTAGGCTACATAAAATTCTTTTACGATTCATTAGGCTTAAATGAGGTTCTTTTTATTATTGGAATGGCAATATTCATGATTATAAACATGTTAAATGATCCTCTCATTGGTCAATGGCAAGATAATACTGATGTGAAGAAATGGGGTAGCCGAAGAATCGTATATATAAAATACTTCAGTCCGTTTTTGGTGATAGCTTTTGCTCTCATGTGGTTCCCATGGAGTACAGACGCAGCTACACCTATGGGACAATTTGTAATGTTTCTGCATTTTTTGATAAGCATAAGCATTTTTGATACGTTCTCTAATATCGTAACAATGGCCTGGATGGCACTACTTCCCGATATGACGAGTGATCTCGGAGAGCGTACTAGAATTAACTTTATAGGTGGCATCCTCGGACTATTTGCAAGCTTTGTCGTGATTACCGTTCCTACGATGGTTGATAACCGTGAATTTTTTCAAATATTCAACATCACCGTTGCTGTGATTAGTTACATCTGTTATGTAATTGTGGTAAAACTTTCAAAAGAACGCCCTGAGCATCAACACGACCGAAGCCCTCCTTTATGGACGGCAATAAAACAAACGATGAAATCTAAATCCTTCATGATGTTTGTTGGATTTAATTTTTTCAAGACGCTCATTGGTGCAATACAACTCTCGTATGTCTTTCTATTTTTAATACTGATCGGTCCTGAAAATGTTGGATTATACTTTTTAATCGTAATAATAGTTGGTTGGAGCTCAAATATTCTTTGTATGAAACTGAGAAAGAAACATGGGTTTAAAAAGCTGCTACTTCGGTTCACAACTATTCAATTCATAGGGGGTTTTATTCTGTTCTTCTTGGTTTTAATTCCTTCAATCTCAATTCCCGCGATGTGGATAGGCCTTGCATTCTCGGCATTCTTTGGTGGTGCGAGTGTATTTGGAGTTATAATGCAGACGCTACCTATTGACGAGGATGAAGTAAAATATGGATCTCGGCGAGAAGGGATGTTTTATGGTATTAACGCCTTGTTCACTAAACCAACTGAGAGTATTGGCCCTATCATCGTGACTATTGTACTTGTGTTAACGGGATATGTACAAAACTCTCCCGTTCAAACAGATTCGGCGATGTTTGGAATTATATTTGTATTTTATTTCATCGTCAACATATTTGTGGCTTTAAGTTTGATTTTTGTCTACTTCTACCCATTAGAAGGAGAGAAATTAGAACGTCTTGAAGAAGAACTCAAGGAACTTCATCAAAAAAAGAGAGAACAACTAAATATTAAAACTAATTAAAATGTTTTTACTTCTTATTTTTTTTCATTCAAATAAAACTTTTTAATGACTAAAGGTGATTTAGAAGGGATTTCTCTTCAAATTAAAATTTATTTTACTTTTTTATACATTGGATAAAAAATAGGTGAGATGTAAGCTCCAATTACCTTTGAATAAAATTTTATAGTATCGCCACCCACCCACATGATTTCACATTTGTCTAAACCGGACTTTTTTATGTCCCATAGACACCAAAAGAATAGTTGGGTTCCAATACTTTTTCCACGCAATGATTCTAAGACGCCAGTTGGGCCAAACGAGCCGGGATAAAATTGACTATGGGTAGAAAAACCTACTATTTCATTCTTAATGTTTTTCGCTATAAAAGTCGTTGGAGGATCGATATTAAATGATAACTGAACTTCTTCAGCCCAAGTACCGTGTGGAAATTGTTTTTTCACGAACTTAAAAGTATTATTAAAATCTTTAGGCTGGACTCGCTCATATTTATACCCGTTTTTTTCCAAGACTGGTTTATCCTTAACTTCAGTTAAAGACGCAGTAAGATTGAATATCGGCCTATGAGATTTAAAACCGTGCTTTTTTAGAAAGAAAAACAAACTAGTATGGCGTACATCGACACCAGGTTGCCAATAATTAGGAACGCTCGCACCGTAAAAGATTTCTGATATGTTTTTTTCTTTAGCTCGCTTTAAAATTTCGGTAATGATTATAGAACCAATACCCTGACGACGATAAGCGCTATCAACTACGCAACCTTTAAGAAAACACTGACCTATTTTGAGATTTTTTCTAGTTACCGTAATAAAAGCGGCTATGGGCTGATTCGTTTCTGAATTAAATAAAAAAAGCGATAAGTCTTGCTCAAAACCATCATCTTCTAAAATACCTCTCTGAAAATAGTCAAAAGGAAGCGAAAAGAAGTCCGGGTTGTTTTCAAATAACTGGTATATGCTTTTTATATTTTCTGGAACTAGTTGTCTATAATCAAATTTATCAAAGGTTCCTTTATAGTTCATAAAAACACTTTTTTTATAAATTCTATTAATTCTTAAAGAAACTTCATTAAGTCACTTAATGTTCCGCTATAAGTGGGTTCTGGCGTTTCGGAATTTAATTTAGTATTTATACTATGTACTAAGAAGGTCTGCGAGCCTAACTTTGCACATACTAAATCCTTATCTTCGTCACCTACCATAATGCATTCTTTTGCAGAGAGGTTAAGATGTTTAAATATCAATTGATAATACAGTAGATCTGGTTTGCTTGCACATGAATTTTCATAACTAGTTATCAGTTTGTAAGGAAAATCACCAACTCCGGCCCAATCAAGGCGTTGTTGTATTGATGTTAAGGGGAGCAGAGGGTTGGTTGCAATTACTACTTCGTAACCCCCATCAAATGCGGTTTTTACTACCTTACGCGCTTCTGGTTTCTTTTTAGTAAATTTGCGTAATTTTACAAAATCATCTTTATAGAACTTCGTAAAATATGGATCGATCTCTTCTTTGCTATAACCATTAAGCGGGAAGAAAATATTGGAAAAGGCCTCTTCGTTCGTAATCTTTCCACTATGATTTGATAGTGCCTTTGACGCTTTTAAAAGAATAGGAATAAATTTATTAGGGGAGATTATGTGAGCGATACTGTTTGCTAATAACTTAAAATATTCGGGAATAAAAAGTTTCAAATCGATCTCTAATAGGGTCCCATCTAAATCGAAAAGAATCGCTTTAATGTTGCTATCTTTAAGCCGTTTCATACTAATACAATAAAACAAAATTATAATGTCAATTATAATTTGTTATTTGTCCTTTTTGAACAAAGCTAGAAAAAAAGATTTAAATTATTAGAAGTAAATGGATGTAGTTTGATAGAATTAGGTTAAATTAAATGATTTTATGAGTACTATTTCCACATTCACAAATTATTTAGTTAAAAAAATATTAAATGAATCCATTAATTAATATTAATATAGAAATTTTCATTATCCCTTTTTGCTCGTCAAAATTATGAAATTAGAGCTTAGTCTAAATAACGGTTATGTGTACTTAGGTGAAAAAATTAACATAAGATCTAAATTCAATTTCGATGAAGATTCGTCAATTTTATGGTCTGGAATTCGTTTATTAACTTATCCCCCTTGCCTAAAAGAACTTCAAATTACCAAAGAGGAAATATTTACGAAAGGGTTTTTTGAAGCGGGCGAATACATTAGAGATAAAGCAATACTGATTAAAAACAATGTTGTCCCTACGATAAAAAACAGGAATTTGGAATATGAACTTAAACTAATATTAAGACAACCTCATCCAATTAACCCCGATGATGATTTAGTAATTAATAAAACTCAAAAGGTTCAAATTAGGGAAAAGCAATCAAATATTCCGACAAAAAAGACTAATCCTCTTTCTATTTCAATTTCCGGCTTGAGTATTAATTTGTCTAAAGATGTCTTTAAACCTGGAGAAACAATTAAAATAAATTTTTCTTCTGAGGAACTTAAACAAGTTGAAATCAGGTTATTACAAAAAGCAAATCTCGTTTGTTATTGCGATGCTTACGGGCAAAATTGTAGCAAAGTGGAAGAATTACCGCCTGCTATTGCCGGAGATTCGAGAACTACTGATATGGATAAGAAATTTTTGCTATTAAAAGTCCCTGAGATAGCTCAACCAAGCCATAATTATTTATGGGAACCACACGAAAAAGAGTTTTGGGGTTTTAAATACGGTTCTTACGTAAAATGGTCATTGCTGTTTATTGGAAAGCCTAAATCAGAGTACGGTAAAGAGCCAATAAAATTCGATGTACCAATCACGATTATTGCGAAACCAGCTGACAATCAAAAATTAGACGTTGATTTATTCTCGGAAACAACTTCAGGGGCACCTTCGATCTTCGATAAAGTCTCATCTAAATTCCAGAAAATATTCAAAATTGTTTCAATAGATTCTGATATAGAAAAATATGTTATAAAAATAAAGAACACCTCAAAAGAAACGCTAAAAGGTGTATCAGTAAAGGTTACTGGACTTCAAGAAGGATTGTTTGAAACAGCTCCTATTCTCACAGGTTTTAATAGTTGGGGTGTAAACGAAGAAAAAGAGATAGTGTACGAGAGCAAGCAAAATATTACTGCTTTAATTTCTGTTTTGGAAGATAACGCCCGAAAATCTATAAGAATTCAAACACCTGTGGGATCCGATTTCTTTTAACATAATAATTGCTATATTTTAAAGGGGAATTACTCTTGAAAAGAAAATCTAATTTAAAATTAAATGTTAGTTTAATTGATAAAGAAAAAATGTATTCATTTTACTTTGAAGACCCAAAAACGGGGACTATTCAAAGAGAGTTCGATAACGTCAAAATTGAATATTTTTATTTTGATAACGATCAAAAAATAAAGACTAAACAAAATGAAGTTTTAAATGGTTGTTTATTGTCTGGAGAGGCTAGTATACTTTACGACGATACAAAATATAACTTAAATCAATTTGACTTGTTTTTTTTGCCACCAGAAAGAGAATTATTGATAAAAGTCAATCCTCAACCGTCAGAATACTACAAACTATGCTTGTTTTATAGTTCAATGGAAGTTGAGGTTGAAGCTGAATTCGAAATACAACATTTTGATTTAAAGAAATTTATTCCAAGAGGAGAATTAAATTCAAACGAAGTAATGGCGACATACCGAACCGTTTGGACTGCCATTAAAAACGGCTACTTTATGTCAGGCTTTACTAATATTCCGAACGAATCATTAAAGCAGGGGGCTATAACAAGCGTAAATTTAGAAGAGAATAAAGAAAGAAATATTGAGATTTATCCTCATATACATCCTGATTATCCTGAAGTTTATATTATGTGTATTGATGATGATAACTATGCCATTACTCAATATTTAATAAATAATGAAGGATGTTCAGTTTGTAAAGATTTATCAAATGGTGATGGGTTATTTTTTCCAGGTTTTTTAGGTCATAGTAATTTTGCTCGGCCAACTTATAAAAACTTAAAACATTGCATGTACATGTGGATTATTCCAACATTTGGAAAAATTGAAAGCGTGAATCCAATTACATTGAAAGTGTAATATCTTTTATTTCTTATTTATCTATGACTATGAACAAAAAATTGGACTCCTTATATTTTAATATACATTATTAATGTTAAATATTAATAAATGAATATTAAAAAACTTAGAATAAGAGTGAAGTATAACAAATTATGAAAAGATATGGATATTACGCAATTAATTTATCTTTAGAAGATGTTTGGAATAGAACGTTAGTATTTTTTGAGAATTATAAGGGTAACATAATAGATCAATACATTTCTACAAATAATTTATATCGTAAGCTTAGAATACGCCATGGTTTTTCAATGCATATTTATGGTACGTCTTGGGGTGAAATGTACGAAATGACTTTTGGTTATAATCCTTCTGATAACACTACATATGTTAGCGTTTCTGTAAAATATTCAAATTTTGGAAAGGGCGTACCATCGAAAGTTCCAAAAGACATGATGGAAAAATGGGCTTATGAAATGGGCATTACCCCTATGAAATTGGTTAAAGAAATCGACTATAATTTCTTAGCTGATCTTGATAAAATCCAAGAAATTCCGCTACATCAAATTGATAATTTATCAAAAGTATTTTGTTTCGCTTGCGGTAAAGCAAACAGTAAAATGGATACTATTTGTGTTTCCTGTGGAACCCAATTAAACACATAAGTTATTCCTTAAGGCTTAAAAAAATAGAAATTCTTCTTTTTTATTATGAATTTTCATTCTTTCTTCTCTTTATAGGATAAATAGGAAGAAACTGCCTTTTTGAGAGTTTTCTTTGAACATATAAATAATATTTACTTTTTCATTGCAACATTGAAACTATTTGATCTTTATACAAATTCTTAAAAACGAGGCTTAAAATCTCTTCAAAACAATCTAATATGCCCTCCCCGTTAACTGCTGTTGTTTTTTTAAAATCGATGTTTTTAAATCTAAAATAATTGATGTTTTCTAAAAACTCAGGAGGGCTAAATTTATCTGGCAAATCTTGCTTGTTAAATGCTATAACTTTAGGAAGCGTAATAATTACATCTTCGAAATAACTACATAATTCGTTCCAAGAAGTTAAATTTCGGTTGTAAACGCTTTGCTGTGAATCTGCTACGAAAATAATTCCATCTATACCTTGTAAAGTAACCGGTCTGGTAATTATGTAAAAGTCCTGCCCAGTTGTAGAATAAAGGTGGATTTTTAGGTGCCATTGTTGGTTTTCAAAATCAATAGTGCCATAATCAAAGAACAGCGTTCTACGAATACTGCTTTCTATGCTTAAGACTCGATCTTTCTTACCAAAATGGTTAAATAATGCTTTAATAGATGTCGTTTTTCCCGAAAGGGCGGGTCCAAAATAGCAAATTTTCAACTGAATACTTCGAGTTAATTGATCTATTATCATCTTAAATACTAATTCTCGTTTTTAAGTAATACTAAAAATAAGTTTAAAAAAGCCGAGTTTTTTAAAACAAAGAAAAATAAAGCTTTTATGTAAAATATAGAGAAATTAAAAAACTAACTCGTCTCCTTCAATTTTGCAACGCAATAACGATCGAAGGATAAGAATTTCAACTTCTCTTCTTAAAACCGGTTCGTCAATGTCTATATTTTCACGTTCCTTTAAAATTTCCTTTAGCCCCGTAAAAGATATTGACTCTTGTTGTGAAGATTCTTTTTGGATAACTTTTAATATTATTTGTTGATTGTAAAGCGAATGCGAATTAGAAATTAATTGATACAACTTATGAGTAAGGCTATAATCAAAATTTCCCGCTTTTTCAATTTCTTTCAATTTGTCTAAGATAATTAACGCTTCTTGGTACTCTTCATCCTTCATGAGTAGTTGAACTTCTTGAATTTTTTTTATAAATTCACTATTATTCATATTATTCATTTTACTTATCAAAAAGTTTTAATTTTAATAAATTTCAAGCTCGTATAAAATTAAAAAAAATTAAAAAAAAAAGCAACTACAGATTGCTTTAAGCAACATTTTCGACTCTAACAACTTCGGGAACAAATTGTTTAATCGCACGCTCAACGCCAAACGTTAGGGTTTGTTGTGCATGCATACAGCCCGCACAATGACCTAATAATCGAACTTTCACGATTCCTTCGTCGGTAATTTCAACGAGTTCTACATCTCCGCCATCCATTTGTAATTGAGGCCTAATTTTTTCTAGTACTTCTTTTACTTTTTCTTTATCCATATAAAATCACGTATTTGTTTTTTATATCCTAATTTAGTTAAATTATTTAACATATTTAAAGCAAAGCTCTTTAAAATATGAATATTTTTGAATAATCATTTAATTAGGAGCGATATTTTAAGAAAAAATCTTATTAAATAAAGACTTAAAAATTTAAAGGAAATATTTTCAAAAAGTTAATTATCTTTTATTAATTAATAAATAATTAATAAACGCATTAAATTATTGAAAATAATATGAACGAAAACGAGAACGAAAAAATTAAAGGATCTGAAGTAAGAGAGCAACCATCAAGGAGGTCGAGGCGTACTAGACCCGTTAGAAAGACACAAGGTCAAATATTACAAGAGGCTTTAAGTTTAAATCCAGACGCCCTTAAAAACATTGAGGCTAAATTATCCATAATTAAATTTTTGGATTATTTTTCGGAGGAAACTTTAGATTTTGTATTTAAAAAGCGCAACGTCGATCAATATATACAAAAGATATCGGATAAAATTGAAAAATTTGATTTGGGTGGAGAAGAAGACAAACTTCTTAAAAAGGGATTTGAAGATAAGAAAATCGTTGAGACCATTGAGCATTTGTTAGCTAATGTAGAAGAATTCGTATTAAGTAAAGGAATTACTAAATCAGTTGACAAAAGATTAAGGAATTTGAGCTTAATAGTTTCCGCACCTTTGCTTGCTATTGCCGTGATTTTTTTAATATTGCCTTATTTTAATATACCTGTTGATTCATTTCTTATGTTTCCATTATTATG
Organism: Promethearchaeia archaeon; assembly: GCA_029856105.1. Taxonomy (GTDB): domain Archaea; phylum Asgardarchaeota; class Lokiarchaeia; order Sigyniarchaeales; family SOKP01; genus SOKP01. Next base: position 12,679 of record JAHQWH010000218.1, read on the forward strand.
TGTCTTTTGCATGGTCCCTCAGTTAGTAAAGAGTGCTGTTGTGAAAAAATGGCATAGTTTTAAGGAAGAGAATAGAAGTGAGATTTACACGAAAAATAGAGACGATTTCTTAGTTTTAAAAAGTTATATTGGTGAAGTTCTAGCTAATATTCGATCTAATCTTTTAGAATTGAAAGTACCTTTAGAACTAATTAAGTTTTCCTTATTTAATCGAGATTATGAAAACTTACAATTAATAAGCCAAAAAAGATTAAGGGGACTCACAGAATATTTCGTTTCATTTGAATACCCCGAAGGTATGGAGCCTTTCCCTATTCCTGAAATACTTCGACAACAATATGAGAAACCGTTAATTCCGGAAAAGCAAAAGGATGAAAAACCCGAGAAAAATTTCGTTGTTTTAACAGAAATGAAAAGTAAGGACGGGTTAATTACGAGCTTTTTACCAAGCTTAAAAGATAACCTTGCTGATAAAATTAATCAACTGTTAAACGATTCTGAGTTTACCGAATCGCCTCTCAAATTCACGGAGATAATCCCTAACTATTCTGAGGCCATGGCAATTTATTGTATTTGTGGAGAGATAACCGAAATTAGCGTTGTAAATATTTGTAATTGGAAAAATAAGTTTAAGTTTTACTTATTTGAAGGAAAACAATGCAAGTGCGGTGATCAAATTTACGCTTTATCTCCCATGGACTCTAGTGAAGAAATTCCCGAAGAACTAAAAGAAATTTTTAGTTAATTTTACTTTCTTTTTTTAATTTTTGCGTAATAATCGTATAGAAGCCTATAACCTCGAACTGCTCGCTCTATTTCGTTTTCAAAGGCAGGTATTTTCAAATTAGTTGCGGATTTAATTACTCGTTTCGCTCCCTCGTGTTCTGCTTGAACTAGAATGGTAATAATCGGTTTATTTGGATATTTTTTAACTAAAGGCGCGTAAATGTTGAAATCGAACTCGATTTCAGTAAAGAATTCTAAAGCTAAAATTAATCCATCAACAGCATCATCTTTTAATAAAGCTTCTGAAGATGTCTTATATATACCACATATTTTAATTCCAACAAACTTTTCTGGGGGCCAATAATCTACAGGATTCCCAAAGGCACAAGTAGACCCACCAACTTTGTCTATAATGATGTCTCGAGAGATTTCACTAGGCTTCGCGAGCGATAGATGCTGTTTTCTCATTTCTTTCACGATTAAATGAATTGCGCCAGAACTTGGTCCTATTATACCTAAATTTGTTCCTTCAGGTTCAGGACACCATAAAAAGATTTTAGCGATCTCAAATAGATCGATATAATTTAAAACCAATATTCCACCCGCTTTTTGTAATTCTCTCTCTTTTATCTCATCCTTTCCCACATAATAGAATAGTATTGGTTTGGTAGGGCTGACTTTTTTAACCGCTCCAATTAATTCCTCCGAAATATCTCTCAAAAAAAGGGAAATAACCTTAGTTGAATCGTCATTTAAAAAGTACTCGAGTACATCGGCTTCATTAATGTGAAAACCTTTACCTAAATGTATCACCTTTGAGATGGGTAACCTTTGTGAAGGCGTCCACCACCCTAACGCTCCTGCTAGACCTCCAGATTGAGCAATAAAGCTCATTCCTTCTTTTACATTTTTATTTTCTCGCATTATATGTTGACGAACTGGGATTATAGAGGTTGTAAAGTTATCGTTAAAGTTTATAATGCCAAGCATAGACGGTCCTAAATAAGTGATGTCATATTTTTTGCAAACTTGATGTAAATGGATAATTAAATCGTTAATCTTCGTTCCTGGTTTTAATTCTGTCTGGATTGCTATGTATTTGACACCAAGTTTTCCTAAACTTTCTACAATTTCGAGAATGCCTTTTCCTAAAACGATTACAGCCAATTCGGGGATTTCAGGCAATTCTTTAAAAGAATGATAAGATTTAACTCCTAAAATATCGTTTGCGTTAGGGTTCAGAATATAAAGATTTCCTTGGTAAAATATTTCCAACAAGTTTTTCAATACCGTATAACTAAAAGATAGCGCTTGCCTTGAAAC
>JAHQWH010000219.1 GCA_029856105.1 Promethearchaeia archaeon
ACCTGGTACACCAAGTGTTATAACAAAAGACTCACTTGTGTGGAACCATAGAAAGTATTCGAATACTATTCCTAAGATTATAAAAACTCCAACTAAGATCCACTTTTTTTTTGGTACTAAAAGCGAACCACCAAGATACATAGAAAAAATCAGTGCTGGTGCAACCCACAAATAACTTAATATCGCGTAAAATTCAATCGGTGTTATATTTGTTTCAAAGAAATAAACCAAAATAAAATCTAAAGTAGGACCAGACCAAAATGCTCCAATAAAAAACATGGTAAAAGCGGCTACTATTAAGAGTTTTGCTTTTAATTTAATTGCTTTATATAAAGATAATAAAGCAAAAATCGTAGCTGATAAAAGGATACCCGATGCCGTCAAACCATCTATTAAACCTAACGCATCAACCATTTTGATATCAAATCTTTTTTTTTTAAAAATATTTAAATTGTATATATTATATTGTGGATTTTGTATTTATATTTATAATTATTTCTTGTATGAATTCAAACTTTTTTTCTTATTTCTTAATAAATCGAATAATTACTATTTCATTCAAAATAATCCTTTATTTTATAAAAACAGATAATTTATATAGCAAATTGATATAAAGTAATATTAAAATTTAATTCTATAAATTCAACAAAAACTATCAAAATTTTAGAGGTTTTATTATGAGAAATCTAACAAAAAAAGCAGTAACAAAATTGTCAGTTTTTATTCCGCTTACTATCGTATTAATGACTATCTTTTCTTTGCCCTTAATGGGTATACCCCCATTAGGAAATCTCCTATTTCCCGGAAACGGAGTATGGAAAGTCCCAGGGGAGCTTCCAGTGGTAGAGTGGTTAAACATTCCGGGTTTAAGAGGGGAAGTAACCGTTATACGGGATGAATGGGGCATACCTCATATTTATGCTTCTTACGAGGAAGATCTCTTTTTTGCTCAAGGTTATTGTCATGCTCAGGATAGATTCTTCCAAATGGATATGACACGTCGTCAAGTACGAGGAAAGTTGTCAGAAGTACTAGGTGAGGATTTATTAACTGTAGATAAATTCATGCTTGCTATCGGAATGGAAGATTGGGCAATTAAAACCGACCAATTGTTTAGGGAAATGCATAATAATGGAACGCTTGAATACTTTAGTTCATTTGAAAGGTATGTAGATGGGATAAATCATTACATTGGGTCGCAGGAAGATGTCAAACCATTAGAATATCATTTGATGGGCTTCGAACCTACTGAATGGAGTACTATTGATACTTTATGTTTAGTCCAAGAAATGGCGAGGCAAATGTCTTGGAATTACCATGATTTGGATAGATACACCACTCTACTTGCTTTGAATAACATTAATCTTACTTATTATAACGAATTATTTGGCCTTACTTTACCGTACCAAATTCCTATTGTCCCTGACTACGGAGAATTCCCAGAAAGTCCAATGAAAGCTGGGTTTGAATTAAATCCTAGTTTTGCTTTAAAAACAGAAATTCAGAACTTCCTAAATAATGTCCAAAAAATAGATTCGGAGAAAACCTTGATGGAAAACCAAAAAGATCAAATAATTGGTTCAAACAATTGGGTTGTAAATGGCACTTTAAGCAATACCGGCTCACCAATCCTATGCAACGATATGCACCTTGGTTGGATGATGCCCGGAGTATGGTATGAGCAGCATTTAAAAGCTGAAGATACTGGATTTCATGTATATGGATTTGCAATACCTGGAATGCCTGGTGTTGCCGTAGGACATAACGAAAGGGTCGGTTGGGGTTTTACTAACACAGGATACGATGTTTTAGATTGGTACTATTATAACACGGACGGATCAGATCAATACATCTACAACGGGACTTCAACTGCCTATACTGAAAAAAGTTATATCATCAATGTTAAAGGTCAAGAATCTGTAGAGTTCACTGTTAGACATACTGTTCACGGACCTGTATTAAGCGATTTACGCGATTTTGGATTGCCTCAATCTTTAGGAGATATAGTTTTAGCACCAAAATGGACTGCTAACGGTTATTTCTTCACCATACTTGCAGGTAATGGTTTCGTCCGAGCGGAAAATAGAGAAGATTTTGACGAAGCTTCAAAAGACTGGACACTTCTCGCACAAAATATAGTTTATGCAGATGTCGATGGAAATATTGCTATTCGACCAACAGGAAAAGTTCCAATTCGAGACGATTCAAAAATTCCTTTGGGCCATCTTGGTAACGGAACTATTCCATACAACGGTTCCAATGGGGAAGGAGAATGGATTGGTTATATACCCTTCGAAGATTTGCCTAATTCTCTAAATCCAAATCAGAAATATTTAGCGTCCGCTAATCAAATCGTAGCAGGACCTGAGTACAATAGCTATTTCTTACAAAACGAATACGCAGACGGATATAGAGCCAGAAGGATAAATGAACTACTTATGAATGCTGCTGATGGATCTATAAGCGTTGAAAGCATGAAAACCATCCAAAATGACGTGAATTCAACGGCTGCGAGAGCTTTTATTCCGGAGTTAATTGAAGTTATTAACGATTATTATGGTCCTACACCTCCTATAAAAATAAATAATGTTCTCACAGAATTAGAAAGTTGGCAATTTGTAATGGATAAAGAAGAAGCTGCTCCAACTATTTACCGTAAATGGAGAGATAGTTTCCAAGATTTTACTTTTAATGATGAAAAGGAAACATATAATTTTACTGCACGAACAAGAATAGTTGTATTGGAATATTTAATGAAAGAAAACGAATCTTCCCATTGGTTTGATAATGTTTCTACACCATTGAAAATCGAGACCAGAAACGAGACAATGATGCTAGCATTAAACGCCACAATCGACTGGTTAGAAAGTTTTTATAGCTCTGAAGACCCATCAACTTGGAGGTGGGGCGATCTACATCAACTTTATTTTCCATCTCTTACGCAGTTAGATCCGCTAAGTAAAGGACCTTATGAAGCTGATGGAGAAGGGTACACCATCAATCCGGCTGGGGTAAATATTGATAATGGAGTTGGAATCGCGAGAGGTGGAGCATCTGAACGCCTAATTATAGACTTTAGCAACTTAAATAACTCTTTAAGCGTTATTCCATCGGGACAACGAGGGCTTTCAAATTCAAAACATTATTCAGATCAACTAGAACAACTATTCTTACAAGGAAAATACCACTATCAATATTTTAAGAATACATTATATAACTTTCCCACTAGTTCAATTGAATCTCAATTATTTTTCTTTCCAATAGGAGGTTAAAAAGATGGAAATAGAAAGGAGAACTTTTTTCATAAGTGTAGTCGTTGTTTTATGTCTAACTATGCTATTAACACTAGTTCCGGTTTGGCAGTTAGTCATAATCCCCGGTATTATTGCGGGAATGCTTAACAAATCGTTAAAATATGGCGTTCTAAGCGGTTTTATTGGAGTTACACTTTCGTGGGGGATTTATGTTTTAGTTGGAGTGGTTTCAAGAAACGCGTACATTATACTTGATCAGTTTGGAGCGTTAATTTTTGGAGAAGGATTTGGTTGGTTAATTTTAACACTCATTATCCTTTTAGCGGCTATTTTTGGGGCTATGGGTGGCGGAATTGGCAACGGTTTCATGACTCTAATTAACGCTTACATAGAGAAGCATCCTTTTCGAGATTCAAAAACAAAATCAGAATAGCAACATAAAGAAAATTAAACAAAATCTCTTTTTTTTTCATTCATTTTGATTTAATTTATCAATTTTCTAATTATTTAAATCATAGAGAAAAGTGTCGAATTAACCGGGATTCGAAAAATAGAATATTAATTTAACGCGTTTCCTAATCTAATAAAGCTGCAATTCTATTGGAAACGCTTTGGATGTTTAGAAAAACCATTCCTAGGCTAGCATTAGCGCTACAAAGAGTGCATAAAATAGCATTTTCACCCGCTTTAGAGAGAATTATGATACCATTTAACCCTTCAATAAGTATTCTTTTTAATTCACCTCTCTCAAGCTCCTCAACTGCACGCTCTGAAACGCTCTGTATAGCGGCAGACATGGCAGAAACGATCCCATCGTTTACATTCCTACTCAAAACGGAACAAATTGGAAGCCCTTGAACACTAACTATTGCGGATCCTTCGATATCGCTATTTACAGCCGATAATTTTCTTAACAAATCCGTGAGCTCACTGATATTCTCAGACAACCATGATTGCCTCCTTTCTTTTAAACGAAGGTTTCATTAACTAAATAATATTTTCACTCAATTACAAATCAACCTAGTAAGTGATAAATTATTAAGTTTTATGATATTAAATTTAACTTTATTTAATTATTAATGTTTACTTTATTTTTTTTATTTTTATTTTTTTATAAAATTTAATTGCTTATTTAAAAAATATTTTTATCAATTTTTACATTTACATATTTTAATGACTGAGAATAATAATTTAAAAAATCAATCTGATAAAAAAAACAATAAAGAAGACGACGAAGAAGAGAAAAAACATAAAATCGAATCTCTTACTAAAGCTGGAAAGATTGCTCAAGAAGTAAAGAAGTACATTAAACCGCAAATACAAGTTGGAACAGTAGTGTTAAATTTAATTGAAAACACAGAGAAAAAAATCGTCGAATTAGGCGGAGGGTGGGCATTTCCCGTTAATGTTAGTATAAACAACATCGCAGCTCACTATACATCTCCGATTAAGGATGATGATCTTACGATTAAAGAAGGAGATATTGTTAAAATCGATTTAGGCGTTCATATCGACGGATACATAGTAGACACAGCTTTTACAGTAAGTTTTAACGATGAGAAATCTCTTGAAAACATAATTCAAGCAACCGAAGTCGCTCTAGAAGCCGCAAAAATGATAGTTAAACCCAAAATCAACACGAAAGAATTGGGTAAAAAAATCGAAGATATCGTAAAAGGTTTTAAATTTAATCCGATAAAAGAACTGGGTGGACATCAAATTGAAAGGTGGACCGTTCATGGAAAAAAACGATTGCCAGAATTAGGTACTCAAGGTGGAGATATAATGGAAGAAGGTGAAGTCTTTGCCATAGAAATATTTGCTTCGACGGGGGAAGGTACAGTTCATAATACTAAATATTCTTATATTTACGAATTGAACCCATATTCAGGAAGAGTACCTCTACGTAGAAAATTATCTAAACAAATTTTAGGACACATAAATAAGAACTACAAAACGCTTCCTTTTGCAGAAAGATGGTTAGCAAAAGATTTTAGAATGGGAGTAATGTTTGGACTCCAAGAACTAGTACAACAAGGAAAAGTACAAGTTCATTATGTATTAGCGGAACAAAAAGGAGAATTTGTAGCTCAAAGTGAACAAACGATTTTAATTACTGAAAATGGATTTAAACAGCTAACTTAAAAAGTTGAAACTTCAATAAAACAATGTTTGATTTTAGATGAAAAAGCTAAAAATTTGTTTAGTATCATTAACAGTTTCTCCTGATAGCGCCGATGGAGAGGCAAAAGTCATCAGAGCAATTTTTGAATATCTAAAAAAGCAAGGACATAACGTAAAATTAATTACTGGTAAATGGAACAAAGATTTAGACGACCCAGATATCGTTCAGTTTGATTTAATTAGAAAAAGATTTTTTTGGGCTCCAAATTTTTGTTACAAAGTAATTAAATTCTTAAGGAATAATAATTTCGACATCGTACATGCTAACAGTGCCAAAGCAGCTTTGCCAATTATTTTATCTAATCAAAAAAGATTCATTTGCACGATCCACGATTTTACTCCTTTCGAAACAAAACTTACAAGAATTCCTTTAGAAAAGCTTTTGATAAAATATGTTTCAAAAAAAGCATCGTTAATAACTACTGTTTCTAATTATATAAAACAAGAATTTCAATACTTTATTCCAAAAATAGATAAGAATAAAATTGTCACCATTTACAATGGCATTGAAGAAAAGTACAATCCTTACCCTATCGAAGCTCAAAGATTAAAGGAAAAATTAAACATTAAAGGCCCCGTTTTATTGTATATCGGAAGAATTGCTCCTTATAAAGGAGTTGGTAACATAATTGAAGCATATAAACTGGTTAAAAACGAAATTCCAAACCTTAATTTAGTTATTGGAGGTAGCCCAGATTATTTGATGGAAAAAGCGTACAATAATTGGAAAAATGAAAACAAAGACATTTATTTTATGGGATATCTTCCAGAAGAAGAAGTCCCTTTTTATTATTCTATGGGAGATATTTTTATAACTTTTTCTTCATCTTCCGAAGGATTTGGATTAACTCCATTAGAAGCAATCTCGTGTGGAACCCCCGTAATATGTTCCTCAATTTCAGTATATCGAGAGATTCTAAAGAACCATGCTTTGTTCGTCCCTCCTAAAGATTCGAAAAAATTGGCTGAAAAAATAAAAATTCTCCTTAATAATAATGAATTAAGAAACGAAATAGTAAAAGGCGCTCAAGGTTTTATAAAAAAATACAGTTGGGACGCGGTTGGTAAAAGATTAGAAGAAGAATATGCAAAATTTTTGACTAATTAACTCTCTTTTATTAAATTCTCCTTTACAATTTTAAAGCAAATTTCGTTAGGGTTTTCAAATTGCATAATTTTTTTTTTAAATGAATCGTTAAATCTGTCGTGATGAGGTTTTTCAGAAAGAATTTCTATAGACTTCCCAATTATTTTTTTAGATTCTTTTATGTGCTCTAATGGGAAACCATTTTTTATTAAAAAATGTTCCTGAGGGGCTGTATCTCCGGGAAAAAATTCAATGCTTGGCACATTTAATAAACTCGATTCACGAACGATCGTACCTCCACCACTGATTACTAACGCACTGAAATAACATAAATCGACCATATTAGGCATAAACCGCGTAATAATTACGTTGGAATTATCAATATATTTTTTCAACTTTTTTTTCAGATATAGTTCTTGTTTTTCTGTTCTTACAATTAAAAAATATTTATGGTTTGGAAATTGATTAAATATTGTGGGAAAGAATTGACTAATTAACGTTTCTTCTGGTTTTAGTTTTCCTACGAAATAACTAGCAAATGAAGGTTCACTTCTAATAATGACGAATTTTCCCTTTTCTAAGTCGTTTTTTTCAAGTACATTGGGATTAGGGTCGTATTCTGAAAGCCAAGCAATCTCATCGATACCATTATATCTGATTAATCGTTCAGGATTGGCGTGGAGATGGAGATACAATTCTTCTGGTACACACATCGGAGTAATTATGTGATCTAAATATGGAAATATTTGCTTACACACCGGAACATTTCGAGGCTCGTCGTTATAACCTATTGAGGGAATGTTCAAACCGTAAGATATTCTAGTGCCTTCCACAGAAGAAAAAGTTACAAAATAGTCTGGAGCATATTTTATAACATATGGATATAGTTTAGACAAGCGATCGATGTAAGTTTTTAATTTATCTTCCAATTTTTCACCTCCGTGCTTCCCAACTTTCTGATACTTAACATGTAAGTCGTCCAAAATCTGAAAAGTAGAATCGTAATCTCGAGCAGTAATTAAAAGATCTGCCCCTTCCTTCTGAAATTTTTTTAGGAGACTATTAAACATGATTCCAGTTTTTGGTTCTTCTATGTCAATCCAAATTTTTTTGTTTAATAAACTCATCTTAAGATCATTTTTCTTAGTGTTAAATTGAATAATTTCATTAAGTTGGAATTGTTAATTTTTTATTTCCAATCTTTAGGAATTTTTTTTAATAACTTTGCTGGGTTTCCTACAACAATGTCGTTTTCTTCAGTATTTTTTGTAACTACAGATCCTGCTCCAACGATCGTTCCCCTTTTTAAAGTAATTCCCGGCATAATTATTGAGTTTGCCCCCAGAGAAACGTAATCTTCAATTTTAGGTCCGTCTAAATTAAAATCTTTACGCATCATATATTTATCATTTGTTAGTTTGCTATACGGACCCATAAATACGTTGTTTCCAATTTTAGAGTATAAAGGAATGTAAACTCCTGTTTGAATACTTACATTGTTTCCTATAACTACGTTTCCATCTATAATCGTGTTAGTACCTATTAGAGTGCTGTTTCCTACGGAAGTTTTTTCTCTAATCATAACATTATGTCCCGTCTGGCATTTGTCCCCGATAATAACTTCAGAATATATTATAGAACCCGCTCTGATGGTGCATTCCTTTCCTATTGTAATTATTGGGCTCTCAAAATTTGTAATCTCTTTCTTTTCTTTTATAATGGCTGTTAAATCCGCTCTCTGTGGATGTCCAATAATACAATTCTCGCCTACATAAGTCTCTGAGCGAATCAAAGCATTTCCATAAATTTTAACTCCCTTGGAAATATAAACATCATTTTCTATTCTAACTCCTTTTCCAATTGCTGTAAAATCATCAATAAATGCAGTCTCGTGGATATATGCTTTTTCGTGGATAAAAGATAAATTTTTTCTTTCAAGTTTCACTTTTCAAGCTTCACTTTAAATTAGTATTTAGTTGAATTATTTCTTAAAATAATATTAACTTAATCATTTTCCACATTTACAAGGGGAAGAGTTGCATTTTTTGCATTTATGTGGATATTTACTAATTAATGCTTTTTCCATATCAACTTCTAATAAATTTGCTATGGAAACAGTCCATGCGATAATATCAGCTAATTCCTCTGAAGCTTCTTCTTTATCTATATTTTGGGAATTTAATAACGTAGCTAGCTCCCCAATTTCTTCTATCAACCAGATAAATGTACTTTTAACCCCTCTATTTAAGTCCTTTTGATAATAGAGCTTCTTTATTAAATCCTGGAAATCTGAAATATTCATAATTTAAAAAAATAATTTTCTAGAAAAGATTTTAATTTTTTTTATAAAAAATTAAAATAACCATTCAAAAATACCTAACCAAGCAAACATTACCATTGTAATTAAACTAACGGCAAAAATTATCGTAGTTATAGGACTTATTTTAATTCCTATTGAGCTATCTTCAAAAAACCTCATTAAACCCGCTCCACCTAAAGGCATTGGTGCACTTCCACTTCTTCTCTTCTTACGCCTTGATTGACTTTGTCGAGATGACATTACTTAACCATCGCAAAAATAATAATTAATTAAATAAAATTAAAACATTAAAAATAATAAGGTTTATCTTGAATTTAAAAAAAAAATATGATAAATTTTTATTAATTGTATTAATTATTGTTAGTTAATTTGAGTAAGTGATGGTTAATTTATAATGAAAAAAAAAAAAAAAGTTTTGGTACTAATTAGTTTTCTTTTGTTTATTGTTGTATTTTCATACTTTCAAAATGATCCTTCATTTAATTATCAAAATCAATCTGAAAACGAAATTCCTCAATTAGCAGGGGATTTAGAAGGAGCAGAAAACATATTAATTACTGAATTAAGAAGGTACGGTAATCTAAGCGGATACGGCGTAGTAAATATTGAAGATAAAATGACTATTTTAAATAATAACGACAATCCTATTAATTCAATTTATTTTGGAATTCCTATTAAACATTCTGATGATTTAATTTATTTTGAAGCTATGGGTGAAAGCAAGAATTCTCTATTAACAGAAAGATCTAATATAGTAATGCATGATTTTGAAATGATAGTAATTTATTTTGATTCACCATTATTGCCTTATCAAACGAAAAAAATAAACATACTACAAACTTTTCAAAATCTTATTACATACAATGCCTTTTATGATCCGGATCTGGATGTACATCATAATTATACATATCCTATATGGCCAATCTTACCATATAGGGTGGAAGGAGATGTATATGCTACGTTCCGCTCCCCAAGCACAGCAGAGAGCCTTTATTTTGAAAGAATAGGATCCACAGGGAACATCGCAGATACAGGGATTATCACATATGATTTATCCAAAAGTTTTAAATACGATTATTTAGACCCATTTTTGGAAAATCTTGAAGATAATTTGGAGTTCGTAAACGGTAAAGAGTATATAACCATACTTTTTAGAGACACAGTCGTAAGATTTTCTCAAATTGAAGTAAGCGAAATTAATCGAGATATTTTAATTTCACCCTGGGGTTTAATTAAAATCAAGGAAGAATTTTTAATCACAAATCTAGGTTATTTTGCACAACGTAATCTATTTTTAAATATTCCCGCTGATGCAACTAATATCTATCTATTTGATGATTTGGGCGAATTATCAGGGACTGTAAGTGATTTTGAGAATTCAAATAGAAAGAAATTAGAGATAAACCTCATTCAAAATCGCGCTTTATTAACCCCATCTTCAGTGATAAAATTCACTTTAACATATAACTTACCATTTGAAAAATATATTACAACTAATTGGCTTCAAGAATCGCTTCAGATTGATTTATTAACAACAAAATATGATTATTTAGGGAAAAAACAAACAATAAATATACTTATTGAAGGATGTGGGAATATTGATTATATATCATCTCCTTCAATTGCTATTAAACAATCGGGAGGATCCAAGATAATTGTTTACCATTCTGATTATGTAAGCCCTATAGAAAATAAAATAGTTCTTCTTACCTTCAGTATTGATTTATTTGATTTATTATTAAGACCGATATTAATTATCCTCGCAATTGCAGTTATTTCATCTTTATATGTTCTATTAATGAAATCTAGAAAGAGAGAAGAAGATACTTCACTCTTTAAAAAGGAATATATACCTGTAAGTGAAATAAGAGAATTTTGTTCTTTATATGAAGAGAAAAATGCATTAATATTAGAAATTAGGAAAGCAGAAACCGAAGCAAAACGTAAAAAATTAGCCAAGAAAACATATAAAAATTTATTAGCCAAAAATACAACAAAAATTGACCAAATAAAAAATGAAATCATACCATTTAAAAAAGTTATAGAAGAGACAAATGAAACATTTGGAAATATTCTAAAAAAACTTGATGTCTTGGATACTGAAAGAATTAGTGTTGATGATAGCTTAAACCTTTTAGAGACTCGATATAAACGAGGAAGATTACCTTCTAAAGCAGCTTATCAAAAATTATCAGATGATTTCTTCAATAGAAGAAAGAAAATCGATAGAACTATAGATCGATATATTCAACAGCTAAGAAGCTACTTATTATAAATAACATTTAATTTGGTGACTTAATGAAACCGTGGTTGCTTGAAATTTTAGCTTGCCCAATTGACAAGCATTTTCCCTTAGATTTATATATCTTTTCATATGAAACTAAAGAAGAAGAATTTAAGGAAATCTTAAGTTTTTTTGAGAATAGAGACCTTGATCTTATTAAGAAGGAAAATATTATCGAGATTCACGAGGAAAAGGGAAAAATTTATATTCGGGACGATATAGCTATTGAAAAGAGTTTGCTTGATACTTATCTAAATTTAATAATTTCGAGCATTAAGGAAGTCAACTATATACACGATAAATCGTCATTAAAATTAAGTAAACAATGTTTTAACATTATCAAACACGACATAAAAGATAAAATAACCAATTTTTCTAATAGCTTAGAATTTGAACAAATCGAAAATATTCTACCAGAATTATATTTTTTAAATAAAATTAAAATTGAAACTGAAGTCGAAACAGGATTAATTTTCTGTTCAGAATGTATGCGATGGTACCCAATCATCGAAACAATACCTCAAATGCTCCCTGATGAATATAGAGACGAAAAAGCAGAGATTCAATTTCTAAAAACCAATAAAGATTTATTAGATAATGCATTTTTTAAACAAAATTTAAAACCTTTCAACATATAAGTAATAAAATGCATAGCCCGGTAGTGTAGTGGACAAGCATCTGGGGCCTTGAACCCCGTGACCACGGTTCGAAAACTATCGAGAAAGTTCGAATGTCGAAATTCCGTGCCGGGCTATTATTTATTTACTTTTTGTCGAAAAAATAAAAAATTTTATTAGAACAAAATTAAATTTTTGTTGGTATAGATAAACTACTTAAAAAAACTCATCGATCAATAATGATTCGGATAACTGATTTAAATTGGAGCTTCTTGGAAGTTGTATATTTAATAATAGTCTTTGCTGTGGGATTTACAATTACAATGGCAATTATCCCATATATTATAAAAATAATGAAAAGGAAGGGGCACATTGGAATCGATATCCATAAAAACTTAAAAACAGAAGTTGCGGAATCTGGTGGAATTAGTATCGTCATAGGAATTTCATTCGCATCAGTGTTTCTAATTATGTTCTTTCCAAGTTTCTTTAACGAAATTTTGATATTTGTTTTAACTGTGATTTTATCAGGGTTAATTGGTTATATTGACGACAGAATTAAATTAAGATCGAGATATAAACTATTATTAACAATCTTTACGGGAACCTTGATTTTTCTGGCAAATTTTTTTGGATTTATTAAAATTGACTCCCCTACAATCCCTTTCATAGGGCAATTAAGATTAACGGTCATTTATCCAATACTTGCACCTATAATTGTTGCAGTATTTGCAAACACAGTGAATATGCTAGAAGGATATAATGGTGAAGGGTCTGGTACATCCATCATCGCACTATGTTCATTGTTTGTTTGTTCAATAATATGGGATTCCGCAATAGGAGTTTTATTTACCGTTATCGCTTTAGCAATTCTAATTCCATTTTACTTATATAATAAATTTCCTGCAAAAATCTTTCCTGGAGATGTTGGAACGCTAAGCATTGGCGCTTTGTTTGCGGGTATTGCTTTGTTTGGATCTCTTGAAGCAGCAGTTTTTTGTGCGCTTTTAATTCATATTTTTAATAGCTTTTATGTTCTATATTCAGTAAAAGGATTTTTTGAGAGTAGTGAAATTCTAGAAAATAAGAGCGATATTATTTTGTTAGAAAACGATTTAATAAAAGCATCCGATGAGAAAGAAGCCGCTCTAACTTTACCAAGATTAATCTTAGCGAAGGGACCTTTAAAGGAACCTAAATTAGTTAAAAACTTTTACATTATTTCAATTATCTGTGGGTTTTTTTCCATAATAACAACGTTATTAATGGTTTGGACAATTGGAAATCTGGATTTAATTACGATAGCAATTGTAATCTTTATTTTTGGACTTTTATCTGCAATCTTATTATATAAGTTTCCTAGAATAAGAGGTGTTGTGATTCTTATGCTAATTTTAATAATTGTTGGTTTTATTTATCTCCTATGTATTGAATTGTTCATTATGCCAATAGATTTCGACGATATCAATATTTTAGGCTTATTGATTCTGCCAACTAATATAATAATCTCATTTATTTTAGTTATACCAGGACTATTGCTATGGTACTATATAACAGTCAAATATTTTTGGTTTGAAATTAATAAAATGAAAAATGTGCTTAAAAATTAAAAAAGAAAAATATATGGTTTTCTTATAAAAAACACCAAATTATGGTACTGCTCCAGCTTGACCAGGCATTTTTTCCACCTTATATATTAATTGAGATGTTTTTAACCTATTTCTCTTATAAATTTAAATTCTGAATGAAACTATACTTTTATTTCAAAAAGTTTATTTAAACTTCAATAAAAATTAAAAAATGAATTTCTTTTTAAACCTTGTAAAATTGAATTAGCAATCGAAATTACCATAGCTATTAAAGTTTATATATACTATTTTTGATCCTCAAAATCAGTAAATGTAATTTTTTAATAGATGTAGGAAATAATTTTAAGGAATTCGTATTTAAATAAAAATAACAATAAAATTAAGACACAAAGGCTTTTCTATTGAAAAAAAAAATAAGATACTCGTTATTTATCCTTTACATTTTTATTTCAATTGGACTATTTTTTTTATTTCAATTTATATTATTTCAACCAAATTTATACGATACCTTCAGTGATTGGAGTTTTTGGGTAGTTTTCTTTTTGTTTTTAATTACAATAGAAGAGTTCTATAGATTTTGTAAAAATGGTAAAAGGAGCGAAATGAGCGATTTTGTTGCGCTGCTATTTTTCTTTTTTCTAATTTTCTTCCTTTCGAAAGATGTTTTGACTTCGATAATGGGTGCTTTTTCGATCTATTTATGGTTTGGAATATTTGAATTGAAAGATTACCCCGTTTTAAATAAGATTTTAATAATTTCTTTGGCAACTTATAACATTATTTTCATATCGGGAATTATTTCAAATGTAGTAGGAGACCCAATTGTTATTAACACGGCTTTTGCGTTTTCTTTTTGGATCATTCTTGGATTAGGTTTTATATTATTTGGTAGAAGGTATATTATTATTTGGAGGTTTATGTCGCCCGAGTATTTAACTTTATTTCTGTATGTTATTGCGTGGTTAGCTATTGTTTTTATAAATCAATATACGCCTCTTAATTTCCTTTCACAGAAGGCTTTCCTTTTTAGCCCTTTTTCCATTTGGGAACTCTTAATGAATGTTTATGTGATATTAATAGCAATAAATTGGGTTATTTACTTCCTTTCTGGACCGATTTTAGATTTTATGCTTGGTATAAAACCATTTGAGGATAAAAGGTTATTGGGTTTAATCAATGAAGTAAAATCAAACATTGGGATAAAAGGAAGGGTAAAAGTTGGTTTTGGAAAATATCCGATCCTAAACGCAATGGCATATGGTTCAATTTTTGA
>JAHQWH010000220.1 GCA_029856105.1 Promethearchaeia archaeon
AAAAGGAAAACTACTTCGCGCGGCTTTTATCACTTTTACGATTGCTGCTGTTTTAGATTCATTACTTGGTACGATTTTTGAAGTTCCTACTGACCCCTTGTTAGCAATTATGGTAGTTATAACTCGATTATTATTAATAATCAGTGCGCTCGAATTTTATGGAGGGTTTATCCTTCCAAGTTGGATGCACGCTATATTCACTAAAAAATAAATCTTTTTTTTTATTATATCCTTATATTTCTAATTGCAATAATTTTTTTACTATCAATGATGATTCTCTTTTAAGTAGTGAAATAATCCGGATAAATTTTGAGATAATTAATAAGATGGACGATTACACAGATTTAGATTGGAATTGGGAATTTTACGAAGAACTTGTTGATGATGTAGACGAAAATAAAAATATCATTCAATGTATTTCGTGTGGAAAGTGCGTAGGTGATTGTCCTGCTGCGAAAGTATCTAACTTTAATAGTAGAAAAATTATTAAGAAAGTTCTTCGCGGCGATAAAAGCGTTTTGAAAGATTCTGATATTTGGTATTGCTATTTATGCGAAAGATGTAAACGAGTTTGTCCTAAAGAAAATATAAACATCCCCTTACTTATAATCAACCTTAGGAACGAATCTTTTAGAAAAGGTTTTGGACCAAAATATAGCGATTTGAGAAAATACGTCGAGATGTCGGAGAGATTTTTAACCCAAGGTACTGTAGTAGAAGACCCATTGGGAGGTAATTTATCACAGGAGCGAGTTGATGAAATCTACGAGATATGTAACTTTGCACGAATAAAATATGTGTTTAAAGCAAGTAAAACCGACCAAAGCAAAAAAAACAAGAAAACTAAGAAGAAATCGAAATAGAAATTAAAAAAAAGATTAATTGAATAGGATAAAATGAATTTTAATAATTTAGCTTTAGATTTACAAGAAATTAAAAATAAATACCCCGATAATCCTTTAGAATTTTTTAAAGGTAAGAAGTTATGCCTATTTAAAGCTTGTTTAGAAAAGTATTTTCCAGGCGTAAGATGGGGGTTTTATGATCTCTTAGAAGAACTACAGTTAGATGTGGCTATATGTAACGATCAATCTTGCTGCAGTGGAACGTTTTTTCAGAGGAATCTAATAACAAGAGCTCAATTTTCCGCAATTAACGAGCGGAACCTTAGCGAAATGAACCAGCAGGCAGATATCGTGTTAGTTAGTTGCAACGGATGCTATAATTCCCTTCTCAGAGGGCGAGACTTCTTAGAAAATACAGAAGTGAGAAATAAAACCCAAAACATCCTGAATTCAGTTAAAAAAAAAGCTGATGGGGAAAAATACCCTGGAATGTACGACATATTAGAAAATCCAAAACTTAAATTAGTTCACGATTTAGATTTCATATACTTAATCCGAGATGACATTCTCAACGCTCTAAAATTCGACTTAAGAGGCTTAAAAGTGGCCGTCCATTACGGTTGTCATTACTTAAATTTATCGAGAGATAAGAAAAACGTGGAAAATTACTTAGGGAGTAAAACTAAATTAGAGGAGCTCATTGAGCTTTTTGGGGGGGTTCCCGTCGATTACCAAGAAAGAGAAAGTTGTTGCGGATGGGGGGCCAGTCAATTGTTAATAAATCCTCGCGAAGCTCTTAAAATCACTTATAACAAGTTAAAAAGCGCGGAAAACGTTGAAGCAGACTTTATTCTAATGCCTTGCCCAACCTGTTTATATACTTTAAGTAAACCAGAATATCGAGAAAAGATTGAAAAGTGGTTCAACGAAAAGCTAGAAATACCTACGATTCATCTTAACGAATTAATCGCTATTTTGCGAGGGTGCGAAGAAGAACGCTGTATTACCTTGCGCAGAAAAACTCCGCGTCTTGAGGAAATATTTGAAATTATAACACAGCAATAATTTCATTCAAACTATTCTTATTTATTAAAAGAAAATTCACATTTTTTCAATAGCTTGCCTTGGACAAGAATCGATACATAATAAACACCCTATACATTTTTCAAACGACAATTCTAAGCGTTCATCCATGTTAAAATGCAGAGCGTCGGTTGGACAAAGAGATATGCAAGCACCACAATCAATACACTTATCGTCGTCAACGATGACCCTTCCCTTTTTATTTACAACTACTTCGTTTCTTTGTAAAGCGTCAGTAATGAGTTTCATTTTATTTTCAGGAACATCTAACAAGAAGTTCACGCCACTCGTTCCCGTAGAAAACTTTAGAATGTTAAACGTAATATCGTATTTTAAAATCTCGTTTATGATTTTCGAATAGTCGTCAATGTCTCTTATAGCTCCGAACGGTAAGGTGCAATTAATTACAGTCGTATTACATCAACTCCTCCGAAGTAATTATTCCAATTACTCTCTTACTTTCATCAACAACCGGTAATGCTGAAATATTGTTATTTTTCATTCGTCTAGCAGCAAGTCCAATTGGTTCGTTGTCTGTAGTAGTAATTACTTTTTTTGTTATAATGTCATTTAATTCCCTTTTATTTAGAGCAATTGCTTTGGTCACATCAAAACTAGTCACGATACCTTTTAGGTAGTTTTCTCGATCTGTAATAACGATGTGATTCATGTTTTCTTCTATAATTTTCTCAGCAACCTTCTTTAAATCACAATCATCAAAACATTTGATCGCTTGCCTTTTTAAATCCTTTACAAATTTTAACTCGGACGATTGTTTCATTGGTTTATAAATTGTGTTTGTAGGGAGCGTCTCTGCGGGAGGGTTTAAGAAAAATTTGCCTTCTTGAATCCAATTTTTAAGTGTTTCAGCAATCTTACGCGCGTAATATAGGGACGATAACGAAGAACATTTGACTTTTTTTCCATTAATCTCAACATACCCACTTTCTAATTCTTTATAACTAACCTGTTTTAATACAGGTCTGTCCCTTCTAGGTACACCATAATCAACTATGTCTGTTAAAATATCCTCGTTTTTGATTGCGGTCTTCTTAGCCAAACCTTCGTTTAAAATTGGAATCGGAATTCCAACCCCTACAAACATACTAGTGCCGTACTTTTCGTAGGTAACACCTCGCAAATATTCAGAACTCATCTGTTTTAGATCTCCTTTAAGAAATAACGTTCCAAATCTGTTTGAGGGGTTATGTTGAGTCCCTTCGCCAATAGCATACCCTATACCACCCCCAAGAAAGATTCTCGTACCTAACCCAATTGTTTCGTAGTCAGGGTCGTTACTCAGAGGGCTTAAATATCCTGCTCCTGCGTAATGGGCGTTGCCAAATTTTGGCAGTAGCTTACCCATATAAGTGTATAAGGTTTTATCAGAACTGTTTACCGCACATACATATCGCTGGTAAGCATTTCTTGGGTTGCATAATATGGCTTGATTGATGCTATCGAGGGTGACTTCCGTATCCACTTCAGCTAAAGGATAACAATCAGTAGTGTTTGAATTTCCTCTAAGCCTTATCGGTTTTCCAGAAACGAGATCTTCGATAACATGACCCCCTCCGTATTCGAACGGTCTAACATCCGCCATTCTGGTGCACCCAATATAACAATCGACGGCCGCGTTCCCATGATAAGCGTGAACATCGTTTAACCATAGGTGTTCGAATTTTATTGGAGGGTCAGAGTGCCCAAAATTTAAAAAAGCGCCGCTAGAACACATAGGTCCAAAGGTTCCTGTGGTAACTACATCAATCTCTTCAGCAGCTACTTTAACGCCTCTTTTTTCAACTATATTTATCATTTCTTCCGCGGTGACAACTACTACACTACCATTATTGATTTTTTCGTTTATTTCTGCATAAGTTTTCGTCAACTAATCACCGATTCTTTAATCTTCTAACCAATGGGAAAAGAAAGGTTATATTAAAATAATTAATTATATGCTATTTAAAAATATTTACATGTAAAATATGCGATTACAGCATTATTAATGATTTTATAGCATTTTTAATGATTTTCAATAGTTTTTTCATAACTATCTAAAAATAAATAAGTCTAATTTTTAGAAAAAATTATAGAAAATAGTATGGAAAAAAAGAATAATCACGCTCCATCATCTAAGCAGAAGTTAATAGCAAATATCCTATTAATATCCACAACTATTCTCTGGGGCACAACATTTATAATTACAAAAAACCTCACTCAAGAAGTACCTATTTTCTTATACTTAGGTTTACGGTTTTCTTTCGCAATCATTGGTTTTCTTCCATATTTTATTCACATAAAAAAAATTAACAAGAAAATTATTTTATATGGTGCTTTAACCGGCTTAATTTATTGTTTTGCAATTATTTTTCAAACGTTTGGTCTTCAAACTACTACAGCGGGTAAGGCAGGTTTTATCACGGGTTTAAGTACTATCATGGTGCCTTTTTTAACCTGGTTATGGTTTAAAAAAACGTTTAAAAAGAGAGTTTGGCTAGCCGTAATTATTTCTGTGATTGGTATGGCCTTATTATTATTAGAGGGAGAATCAGGTGTCGTAGGGGGAGATTTTTTAGTCCTTATTTGCGCTGTTTTTTGTGCGTTTCATATCGTATTAACCGATAAATTCGTTCGACTTGTAGATGTTTACCTCTATTCGATCGTTCAACTAACTACAATTAGTTTGTTTTGTTTTGGAAGTTCATTTCTATTTAATGAGACATTCGATTTAATAAACGTGGGTTTACCTTTTTGGTTGATTATGATTTATCTGGGGGTTATCGTTACAGCTGGAACTTTTTTCTTTCAAAATTGGGGGCAACAACATCAAGGGCCATCCCAAACGGCAATAATCTTTACATTAGAACCCGTATTTGCCGTAATTTTTGCCTCTTTCATTATTGGTAATGAAACAATGAGTATAATGGGTTGGTTAGGATGCACTTTAATTTTTATTGCAATTTTGATTACTGTTCTAAAAAATAACGCAAACATTAATAAAAGAGATTAGTGAAATTATAATTTGGAAGAGCTTGAATTTAAATTACAAAACATAAAAGTAGAACCTAAACGCGTAAATGTTAGAACTCTAAGCGACATTTCGATTACTTTTTCAGTAAATCAAGATATTCCTAATGGCTCTTCTATAATTTTTAGATTCCGTGGAGGAAGAAACAATAAAAACGATTGGTATTACTTACAGCCTTACGACCCGCAAATGAAAGGGTACGTTAAATTGAACCTAAGCTCGCAAGTAAAATTAGTTCCAGTACTTATTTCTGGAAAAGAACTTTTAATTAAATATATCATCTGCGAGGAAAATGGAATTAAATCTGGAACTGTTTTTCACTTCAATATTTTTAAAACTCTAGTTCAATCGTTAATAGAACAAAATAAAAAGGTAGAGGTCTTAATCAAATTACGAAATCAAAAGTTAATCACTCTAGATATTTGTCCCACTATTAATGTCATTAACACGAAATTTGATCACGTTACAATAATTTGCCCCTCAATCGTTAGTGCCAACAAGGAGTTCAAAATATTAATAAGGGTTGAGGATAAATTTAATAATTTAATAAAAAACTTCTCCGATAGCATACAATTGTACAAATCAACAAATTCTAAAGATAGAGATTACATAGCAAGTTTAGAATTTAAGAAAGAAAACGAGGGAATTCTTAAGAAATGCGATTTTAAAATTTCTGAATCTGGCACTTACTCAATCGAAGCTTTTTGCAACGGTTCTTACTTTAAATCTAACCCCATCATATGTCTTGATAAACCTAACGAAAGGAATGTATTCTGGGGCTATATTCATGGACATTCTAATAAGAGCGATGGAATGAGAGATGTAGAGGAATATTTTAAAAATCTAATAAATGCGGGATTAAATTTTGGGACGGTAACAGACCACGATCATAAATGGGAAACATCTGACGAAGATTTTGAAGATATTAAGCGAACTGTAAAAAAATATCACTCAGAAGAATTCGTTTCTTTTTTCGGATACGAATATGGATATTGGTACACTGGATATGGTGATATTTGTATATATCATTACGATGAGGATCTGCCGATTTTAAGGTCTGATGTTAACAAGTATAATTCTACAAAAAAATTAGTAAAAAATCTGAAATCTCATAAAGGAAAAGTTTTGTTGATTGCTCATCATACTGCTTTAAGGCCAGGTTATCGTAATTGGGATTACTTTGATAATTCCATTGAAAAATTAGTTGAAATATATTCTACTTGGGGGAATCAAGAATATTCCTATAAGGATGGTAATCCTCTCCCTCCCCGTTATAAATTTTTTGGCTATGGAAAGTATGCTAGAAAGCGGGGACCAATTTTAGAAAAAAAAGGTTCTTTTGTTCAAGACGCTTTAAAGAGAGGATATAAATTGGGTTTTACAGCCGGCGGAGACGATCATTTTGGCATTTACCCTTCCGGTCCAGGCGATCCCGATAATGGCATTTATCCCTCTGGAATCATGGCGGTATGGGCAAAACAGTTAACGAAAGAATCGATATGGAACGCTTTACTTAATCGTCGTTGTTACGGCTCAACGGGACCAAGAGTTATTATAGACTTTCACTTAGCTCAATTTTTCATGGGAGACATTATAGATTTAGAAACATTTTCTCAATTACGGTCTAAAAGAGAAATTATTATGAAAGTAATAAGCCCAATTAAAATTAATAAAATAGAATTAATCAGAAATAATTCAATCTATAAAGCTATTGATGTGAATTCAACTAGAATAGAATTCAACTTAATTGACAACGAGAATTTTAAAGAATTTTCTCTAACTCACATAAATAATAAAGAAAAGTTTGCTTTTTATTATCCTCGGATTATTCTTGAGGATGAAAATATGGCATGGGCAAGCCCCATATGGCTGATTAATAAATTGTAGCCCGTATATCGAAAAGATTTTTTGAATTTTATAGTTTTCGTTCAGATTCTTCAACAAATATCTATTAAAACAAATTTATTAACCCTTAACCTATTAATTTTACAAAATAGATGTATTTATTCTAATCGTAATTTTTATTAGTAAGAATATATAGCAAAAATCTTTGAAGTTCTTTCTAAAATCTATTCTGGAGAAGAATATCGATAATGGAGAAAGTAACAGTTAAGAAGTTGCATATTTGCGAAAAATGCGGAAACATCATGGTTAATAGAGTGCTTAGGCGAGACTCCGACAAATTAGAAAGAATACTTCAATGTATTGTATGCAGACATTGGGTCCCTTTAAATTAGATCTATTTCTTCTCCTATAGCTACTTAATTGAACAATTCCAATTTCTTCAGATATACTTATTGACTATCGTATGTAGAAGTTTTAAATAACAATTAAACGAATATTGATTATGAAAGAAAATATCGAATTACCAGAAGAATTAGTTTCGGCAAAAACAAAATTAAGCTTCGGTATAGGGGGTTTAGCTAACGGCTTATTAAACATGCTGGTGTTCGGAAATCTTACTTTTTTCTATCAAATAAAACTTGGTGCAGATGCGGGCTTATTAATGATTGGTTGGTTGATATTTGCCATCTGGAACACGTTAAACGACCCAATTGCCTCTTACATTGTCGACAATACGAGAACTAAAATTGGTAGAAGGATCCCCTATATTCGATTCGGTTCAATTTTCTATGGATTAGCTTTCATATTCTGTTGGTTTCCGATATCTCCCTTGGATAACCAAATAGGCTTATTTATCAATTTTATAGCGGCTCTTTTTTTGTTAGACACGATGTATACGCTCGTTGGAGTGTGTTTCTTTTCGCTTCCTAACGAAATTGCTGTGACGGCTAAACAGCGCGCAAGTATTGGCGTATATAGTGGAATAATAGGTTTGATCAATATAGTACTTGGCTTAGTCATACCTATTGTTTTACTTACTGGTCAAGAAGGAACTTATCCTTTGTTCGTACCTGTAATTTTAACAATTGGGCTTGGAAGTTCGTTGCTATTATTTATCACGTCTTTCGGAATCAAAGAAAACCTGTTTGCTCAGCTCCAAGAGCACGAAAAATTCATAGAAGGGTTGAAATTGACTTTAAAAAATAAGCCATTTTGGCTATTAATGATTCCCGCTTTTCTGCTTGGTATAATCTACCCTATTGTCTCAACGGGACTTCTCTACTATATTGATTATCTCATACCAGGGCAAGATCCGATTTACATGTTACTTGCCTTGATTATAGGAATTATCCTTGGAATGATTGTAAATTTGAAAAAAATCACAAAATGGCAGCCTAAAAAGACTATGATGATGGACGCATATTTAGTTACCGCAGGATTAGTTCTACTATTTATAATTGGATATAATTCAATGTTATTTGCAATTCCATTTCTATTTATTGGAATAGGATACGCAGGTATGTCGATCGCCAATTTTGCATTAATGGGTGACGCAATTGACAACGACGAGCTCATAACAGGAAAACGGAGAGAAGCAATTTACGGTGGAGTCAACGCAATTGTAACTAAACCCGCACTTTCCATCGCTAACGCACTGTTCTTGGCTATCATTGCCGGTTTTGGGTTTAAAGCTCCAATAATAGTAGGAGGCGTAGATGTAAAACAAGCTCAAGATTCTATTGCTCTAAAAGGCATATTAATCGCATTTTGTATCGTCCCGGCAATTCTCTTGGTTTTAAGCGCTCTAAATCTACGATGGTACCCCTTGGATGGTCCTGAATGGCTAAAAAAGAAGAAGTACGTAATGGAACTTCACGAACAAAAGGAAAAAGAATACCTTAAATCCCTATCAGAAAAGTCCAAACCTAAAAAAACAGAATGATTTGAGCTAATTTTACAATTTTTATTAGTATAATTCATATAAATTTTTTAAACTTTTTTTAATACGGTTTTAATTCCGTTATCTTTAAACGGCTTCAAATTCCAAGAACATTAAAGATAAAGGAAGGGAACGATTTATTTGAGCAAAATACAAAAACAGGGAGAGAATTAAACTCTTAGAGCTTAATAGAGGGCGAAATCCAATGTTAGCTCAAATTATCGCGTAAATTTCCCTTCTTAATAATTGATCTACCGCGGTACTTTAAATAAATATGTATTATATTTTAAAGGATTAAAAATTTCTGAACAAAAAATTCGAATTAATTTTTGTTGTCCCTCGCGATCGTAATTTTAACACAGCGTTAAGAAAATAAGCATTTTGTACACACGGTTATTCAAAATTTACACTCAAATAAACTATTTAATGGGTTTTCTTATAATTAATACTCTTATTAATAGTCTTTTTTTTCCCTTGAAAAAAGTAACTTTTATATATGAAACTTATCTTAATTTTTAATCACATAAGAAGTCTAGATAAAAATGTAAAAAATTTCAGATTCTAATTATCGATTGACTTCTGATATCTAAAAAAAACCTAAAAAAATTTAAGTGATTAAAAAAATGAAAATGAATAAAAAAAATAAACTACTATTTCTCTTCGTTGGAGTCACGGTTATAAGCTTGTTATTGGTACCAGTTATGGCTGCACCGAGCAGTAGAGTCGATAAAGTTAATTTAACTCGGGAAGATTCAAAAATTTCTGCCTTTAATAAATTAGAATTCGGACCTCGCGAATTTTTTGCAGAAGGAGACTCGTTAGTTTCGGTAATAGTTGAAACTACTAATAATGATTATGATTTGTTAACAACTCTAGTAGAATCCTTAGGAGGAATAATTAATATAGAATATAATAATATCAACGGAGTTTCTATGAATATACCTGCCAGCGCACTTTTAGCTTTAGCAGAAAGCCCACTAGTAGCTCGTGTATTTAAAGATGAATTTAAAGAGCTTAATGTCCTTAAAGAAGAAATAAATACTTATACGCTAATGGCAGATGCAGACATTGTTGCTACTCCAATAAATTTAGAAGTATCTGAAGAATATCCATCAACTTATACAAATTCATATCTTACAGATGCTGAAGCTATCTGGGCCGAGACTGATGCTGGAGATGGAGTTAAGGTTGCAATTATAGATACAGGATGCTGGAACGAATCTTGGGAAGTTCCGGATGAACCTGGCAATATTCGCTATCCTTGGTACTGGGATGCTGTTTATGACGGGATAGACCTAAGTTATGATGTAGGTGACCCTGATTATGAAGGATATGGTAATCCAATGAATCATTACCATGGTACTGCTTGTGCAACGCTTGTTGCAGCAGCAGCAAAAATAACATTTAGTCCTGGTCATCCGTGGGGAACAGCAATAGCGACTCATGATCCTGATGGAACAGAGATCGATGATGAAGGGTATATTTCTACTCTATCTTATGGTATAGCACCAAATGCATCAATCTATGCTGTTAAAATCTTTGATCATACTGGTGCAGGTGTTCCATCTTCAATTGTTATGCAGGGTATCGATGCTGCGATTACTGAAGGCGTAGATGTAATAAGCATGAGTCTTGGTGGGGGCGTTGGAGCTCCTGGAGTAGACCCTTCAGATTTGCTGGTTGATGTGGCTACAGAAGAGGGTATTACTGTAGTTATTTCTGCTGGCAATGAAGGACCAGCTCCACTTAAAGTAGGTTCTCCAGGTACGGCAAAATCAGCTATAACTGTTGGTGCTGCGATGGACCCTATTCATGAACGTGTATTTGGTGATATTGCTATTGGTCCTGGTTATGGATATTATTATTACCCTCATGAAGAAAAATTCATTGCTGACTTTAGTTCTCGAGGTCCTACTTCAGACGGACGAAACAAACCTGATGTGGTTGCTACAGGATCCTGGACGTTCTTTAGCGCAGCGCCTTCAGATTGGCCATCCACAATAAGATTAGGCGGAGGAACATCGTTCTCATGTCCACAAGTAGCTGGTGAGGCTGCATTATTGATCGCCTATATAAAAAATGAAGGACTAGACCTTGATCCTTTAGATGTAAAGGAAGTAATTATGGAAGGTGCCACGCCATTAGAGGGATACGAAGCTTTCGAGCAAGGTGCTGGATATATCAATTGTTTTAACTCTTTAGAACTTATTAAAGAGATGGCAGAAGAGGAAGATAAGGATAAATGTTGCCATCGATGCAGATGCAGATGGAATCATCATTTCGGATCTATGTGGTTCCCACCCCTCGAAATGCTTGATTTTGATGATGGCGTAGCTACGGTTAAAGATATTACCTTAGAACCTGGATTGTTTGAGTATTTCAATTTTTGGATCAGCGAAGAAGTTGATTCTATAAAAATTACTCTATCTGATGTTAGTTTTGATGATAATCAAAATTTTGTTTTTGGAGGAGATGCTGGAGTAATATATCTTAGTACTGCCGTTCGAGAAGGAATTGATGATTACTACTTTGGAAGTCCCTCAGTGGGTCCCGAATTGATTTTTGGTGATGCTGTATTTCAGATATCATCTGATGTTCATGTTCAACCAGGTGTAGTGCGATTAGTTCTTGGAGGCGATTTTTCCTCTTTTGGTAACGTATATATCGGAGAGATGACCATTGAAGTAGTGAAAACCCAGGGATTTAAATGCGGGAGATGGGTAGGTATATTTAATTCTGGAGTTGATGTTGAAGAAGCTCAAGTTTCTCTTTACGAAGGAGGAGTTATAAAAGAACGTGGAAAAGTGAAAGAAGGTGAATACGATCTCTATTCATTTACTATCCCAGAATTAGGTCATGAACAATTAGCAATTGTAGAACTTTCATGGTTCCGCGATTGGTCTAAATGGGCTACAAGTGACCTTGACATATTAATTTTTAAATTGTTTCCTGACGGCTATGAATTAGTAAATGTTGACGGTGCTACAGGCAGATCTCCTGAATTTGTTCAATTAACTGAACCAGGTTCATATTTAATTATGATTGATGGTTATCAGGTTTACTTCGACAAAAAAGAACGTTATTCGCTTGAAATTATGTATTTCTCGAGTATGATCTCTATTTGGGATTCTGAAATATTTGCTCTTGATAGCTGGATAACACTTATTAGAATGCCAAGACGAAAGCATGGATTAGCAGTCATATGGATTCATGATACCTTGTTTGGTTATAGGTATATGGGCGATATTATTAAAGTTTAATTAAAGGTTGATTTTAATTAACCTCTTTTTTTTTATATAACATCTATACGATGAGTAAGTTAGGTAGAATTTAAAATTTCATATGAATTAATTCTCAGAACTTCATTAGTGCTAATCAGAATACCTTTAGTGCAATAAACACAAATACCAGTATATTATGATGAAGATTTGCAGAATTTATCAATCAACATAAATTTTCGTCATATCTACATTGTTTTAATAATTTCTGCAATTTTAATTTTTAACCCATCTTCTGCTGCAATTATCGTATTTATATCAGTCTTCTCTTTTAACTTTTCGATTTGGCTTGGTATGAAATTTTTTGGGGAAAAAGGGCTGTCCATATAGCTTCCAAAATGAGTGATTAATAGCCCCTTAAGCGCGGGCTTAATTTTGTTTAAATAGGGTATCACTTCGTCAGTACATAAATGGCGACGACAAACTACGGAGTCTGGTCTAAGCAAATTCAGCACCAATATGTCAACTCCCGAGAATTGTTCGGAGAATCCTTCAAATACCCTCGTATCGCTGGAGAATGCGATCCTATAATCCTTCAGATTAATTTTCACCCCAAATCCTTCGACTTGAGAGTGTACGACTTTAGTACCGATTATTTCAGCTCCTTTGTAATTAAAAGCATCTCCAGCCTTGAAAGAAACGATCGTTTCGAGCATGTCTTGGTGATATTTGGGCACGAATTTTAACACCTCTTCGGTCGTTATCAGAGTTCCTTTTTTAAAATAATCGTAGTTTTTATCGTGAAGGCGTTCTCGAGAGGCTTCGATTATCGCGCACAAATCGTTAAAATGATCTATATGAATGTGAGTTACGATAAATAATTCTGTTTTCGTAGGGTCTTCGTTGTATTGATTGATCCGTACGATGGCTCCGGGTCCAGGGTCTATGTGCGTTTGAATTCCGTTGAATTTATACAAAATACCACCCGTAGCTCGATATTGAGTTCTGATGTGGTGCCGTCCACCTCCAGAACCTAGAATTACTAATTCGTCGTCCATAATTTAAAATTATAAAAATGAGTTAATAAGCAAAATTAAAGGTTAAAAATTTCTTTTTTTCATTAATTCTTCAACTAGAATATCAAATACTAAGTCTATATTATCGCCTGTTTTTGAGGAAGTTTTCACGAATTGGATCATATTAAACGCATTTTTTATACTATTGGCAGATTCGTCGTCGACAGCAATAGCTTCCTCAAGATCGCGTTTAGTTCCAATGAGAACTATGGGAAGGTCTAAATCGTGCATTCTGATAATATTTACCCAATTCAGAATATCGTTTATTTTTGGCATTTTGGTTAAGTCAAAGAGTAAAAGCGCTCCTTTTGCGCCCATAATAAAGCTTTCGAGCAAGTGCCTAAAGCGTTTCTGACCACCTAAATCCCACAATTGAAGCGTACAGTTCCCTATATTTTCGTAGATTACCTGTTTTATGAAGAAATCAACTCCTACTGTTGCTATTGTAGACTCATCGAAAGTACCGTCTACATATCTTCGGAGTAGCGTAGTTTTACCGACTCCGCCATTTCCTCCCACAATTATCTTAAAAACATAGTTCTTCAAAAACTTCACCGCGTTAAGCGCAATTTTGCATCTGGTATTTAAAATCAACCATATTATAATAAATAATAAGAATTTGTACTTTTATTTTATTATATCACATTTACATTCTTTCAAGATATCAATTCATTATTTAGTATATCGTCGATTTGTTTTAATATTAGAGACAAGTTCTTGAAAAGAGCCTTTTGTATTTTAATTTTAGAAACATTATTGTTGTTTTTTTCCAGTATGCCAATAGTAATTGATTTGGAGATCTTATGAGCTTTTTTCGCTAATTCCGCTAGTTTCAAATGATTTTTATCGGAATTGCCAAATTTTTTTATCGGAACTTCGAAAGGGATTTTAAAAATGTGTCTTGAGCTTTTTTTTATTTTAACTTGTTTTGTCATTAACGGCGAGTTTAGAATTGCTGATAAGTAATAAGCTTCGTTTAGGTCGTCTGTTGAGTAAAAACTTAAATCTCCCGTTACAATAAAATCTCCTTGAACGACTGCTGCGTTGACAACTGATCCCGAATTGTTGTAAACTACTTTAATTTTGGATGTTTGCCTTTTATTTATTAACTTAGACCATCTGTTAAGGTTATCCATCAAGGATTCGTTTTTAGTCGTTTCTTTTTTATAGTTCAAATAGATTCCGTTTATCTTATCGTAGAAAACCTTAGCCTTCTTTCCTAACGAGGAATAATCAAAACTTAGGTTCCCTCTATTTAGCGGTAAAAAGACGTCGTAATAACCGTAAACAAAGAATTTCACCAGCTCTGTGCTTTTGATTACTTTAAATGCGTATTCTTTTTCGACTAACTCGTCTTTAAATTCTATATTATTCCAAGGTTCTTTTGCTCTCTTAAAAATTCGGATGTCTGGACTAATTTTTACCAGAGAGGTATCGTATTTTTCACAATTTATAAATATTAAATTCCTGGGATTTAAATCTGCCCCTTTATGGAAGAGCTTTTTGTATTCGCTTACTTTAATTGGAATTAGTTTTTTATAATCTTCTTCTGTGATCAATTTGTTAGTATAAGT
>JAHQWH010000221.1 GCA_029856105.1 Promethearchaeia archaeon
CTTTTTCAGTTTATCAATATTTAACGGTAATAAAGCATCCTTATTTTTCAATAGTACTATACCATTTTCAGCTATCTTGCGAGCTATTGATTGATGTTCGAGTGTATTTCTATTTCCACTTGGGAGCGTATTTTTATCGTCAAATAATCCAACTAAAAACATAACTCTCAGTAACCTCTTGATATTATCGTTTAATGAGTCTTCGGTGAATTTACCTTCTTGAAAGGCTTTTTTCATATTTCTTTTATTGTACTTTTTTGCTGTAGGCATTTCGAGAGATAATCCTGCTGTAACACAACTTCCTGTACTTGTATTGGCTGTAGCGTTCCAATCTGAAACTGTGAACCCTCTAAAGCCCCATTGTTCCATCAACCTTTCTCTTAATAGATTATAATTCTCTGATCCATAAATTCCATTTACTTTGTTATAACAAGTCATGAAGGACCACGCATCAGCTTCTTGGACGGTCGCTTTAAAGGCAGGTAAATATATTTCTTGGAGCGCTCGTTCGCTCACTTCGGAACTCACTGTGAATCTGTTTGTTTCTTGATTGTTACATACGAAGTGTTTTACACAAGCAGCGATTTTCTGGCTTTGAATTCCTTTTACTGTAGCAACAGCAAGAACTTTATTTAAATGTGGGTCCTCTGTTTGATACTCAAATGTCCTTCCATTCATTGGAGTTCTTTGAATATTAATTCCAGGAGCAAGTAGCATATGAGCGCCGACTTCACGAACTTCTTCGGCTACAGCCTTTCCAAACTCAAAAGATAGTTTGGGGTCCCACGTAGCGGCCCTACAAATAGCAGAGGGAAAATAAGTGCTCTTTATTTCACCCATCGTGTCAGATCGAACCCCATGAGGGCCATCATACATCGTAAATGATTTTATACCCAACCTTTTAATAGGTTTAGTATGCCACATTAATCTTCCCGAACATAGCTTAAATTTTTCCTCAAGAGTTAATCGGCTTAATAAATCTCTAATTCGTTCTTCTAACTCTAAACTTTCATTTCTGAACGGAAGCTGATATAATTCTTCTTCTGAATAATTTTTACTCACATTATTTGACCTTTTTCTACTTTTAATTAATTTAAAGAAATTAATAAAATTAATTCATGTACCGGCTATTCTTTTTGGATATTTTGTTTGTGCCTTGAGATTTTCCTAAAAAAGTTCATTTAACAATTCAAATCGTTTTTCTTTAAAATTGTTTTTCTACCATAAGTTATGTAATTCATGCGGATCATTTTTAAGATCGTAAATCTCTCCAAAATCACGTAACCATTCATATACTGTTAATTTAAAATCCTCTGTAACTAAATGCCTTACCCTAGCTTGAATTGGTCCAACTTCATCATCATGTTCTATCAAACATCAATCCCGAATTTTTTCCTTTGGATTTTCTAGAACGGGATAAAATTTATCTGGTGGGAAAACCCAACTATAAAAGGATTCTGTAGATTTATATTCCGTTCGAAATGGTGCTGTATTAAATTGATGATGTATTTTTCCAAAAGCAGCAGTTCTCCATCCTGCTTTTCCTAAAGTTTTTGTGATTGTAGGAATATCCTCAGATAAGATCATACCATTACTCCTTACTCCATTAACATTAGGATATAATCCTGTGAGCAATGTTGCTCTATTAGGCATGCAATATGGGTTGGTGCAAAATACGTTGGTGAATCGAACCCCTTCACTCGCTAATTTATCTATATTAGGTGTTTTCAAAATAGAATTTCCAGAACAACCAAGATGATTTGCACGCTGTTGATCTGTCATTATGAACAAAACATTCATTTTTTCGCTAATTTTAAACATCCCCGTATAATAATCTATTCAATTGAGATATAAATATTTGTTATTAAAAAATATAAATCATTACCATGTAGGTTATTATATTATTTAAATTAAAAATATATTATTAATTCAATAACGCCCTCAGTTCATTATTTTTAGACTATGAATAGACAAAAGATTACTTTTAAATAATTTTTTAAGTTTTCATTTTTTTTTTTTAATATTATAAAAAATCTGTTAATATTTCTGTTTTTTTTCTATGAATTTAGCAAAATATATTATTCGGCGCGCTTTATTAGTAATTCCTGTTTTAATAGGAGTAATCGCTGTGTCATTTATACTTTTGAGATTAAGTATTCCACCTGATAGAATTATTCTTCAAAGATTACCTCGAAGATGGACTATGGAAATGTATGAATTCGAGTATAAGCAATTAGGTTTCGATAAGCCTATTTTTATTCAATTTTTAATATTTGTAAGAGATTTGTTTATTGGAAACTGGGGTTATTCGTATATATTTATCCCAGATTCTAATGTTAAAGATATAATAATGCAACGTTTACCAAGAACATTAGAGCTCACAATTCTTAGTTATTTGATTTCAATAATAATTGGTGTTAAATTAGGATTATTTACTGGTTCGAATCGTAATAAAAAAAAAGATAAGTCATTAAGGTATATTACCTATGCATCTATGGCAATACCACCCTTTATATTCGCGATGTTTTTTTGTCAAATGGCAGCATATAAAGATCTCAGGCTTTTCCCCTTTTTTGGTTACAAAACACTTGGTTTAGGAGATCCTCCGGTTTATACTAATGCTCGAATAATCGATTGTGTACTTTCTAGAAACTGGCTCTTATTAGGAGATTATTTATATCATATCTTTATCCCAATGACTGCTATGGTAGTTTTTCAACTTTCAATAATATTTCGTCATACTCGATCTAGCATGATTGGCGTTCTTCAAGAAGATTACATAAGAACCGCATATGCTAAAGGATGTAATAAAAGACGAGTAATTAATCATCATGCTTTAAAAAATTCATTAGGACCTTCTGTTACGATGATTTCTTTTGCATTTCCTAAGATATTTGCAGGTTTTGTAGCATTAGAAGTTGCTTTCCAACTTCCAGGATTAGGAGATTTATTCTATCGAGCAATATCTAGGGGAGATTATGCTGTGGTAATTCCAATTATCTTTCTAATAGCAATCACCGTCCTTATTATGAATCTTCTCGCCGATATTGCCTATGCTGTAATAGATCCAAGAGTAAGATTAACTTAATTTAAATAAATCAAATATTAGATGATTTGTATTCACTAAACTTTATGATTTTATTTTTAATTTAATTTGCCCATTAGATTAATAAACAAATTAAATTATCCTAACACGTTCTTTTTGGAATAAAGATTATTTATAATTTAGATTATTGGATTTTAATTTAGAGATTTCTTAATTTTGGGTCGAAGGTATCTCTTAATCCATCACCTAATAATAAAAAGCCTACTACTGTAATTATTATCATAATACCAGGCCATACTGAAGCCCAAGGAGCATCTATAAAGTGATATCTAGCATCACCAATATCTGTACCCCATTGAATTAGACTTTGATCGCTATAACCTAAAAAAGATAATGCTGCTAATGAAAGAACAATTCCCCCAATATCAAATGTAAGGTTAATAATTATTGGTTGACTACAATTAGGTAAAATATGTTTAAACATTATTCTCCAATTACGCGCTCCAACAACCCTAGCAGCATCAATATATGGTAATGACTTTGCTTGAAGTACAGAGCCTCTAATTAAACGAGCATAAATTGGAATTCCGATTATACCATAAACTAAAATGATATTCCAAAAGTTTCGTCCTATTATTTGAAGAACAATCATCGCTAATATTAATCCGGGAAATGCTAATAAAATATCTCCGATTCTCATGATAATAGATCCAAACCACTTTCCATAATAAGCAGCTATGACTCCAAATAATAAACCGAATATTACACTGAAGATAACTGAGGGAAATGCAATTATTAAAGCAGATTTAGCTCCAAATATTATGCGTGCTAAAATATCTCTTCCATAAGTTTGGCCTAATGGATGCTCAGAGGAAGGAGGAGACCATATATTTCCAACATAAAGATTTGCTTCTTCATAAGCATATGGAGATATCCATTCGGGAAAAACAGCGAGAGTTGTTACTATAAATACGATAACCAACCCGATTATTGTTAAAGGATTTATTAATCTATAAATAGTCCTTCTTTTACTAACAGTTCTTTCATATTCTCTATCTCGAAAACTTAGGCTTTTAATTCTATACGCAGGAATGAGTAAAAATTTCAGATTTAAAAAAATCCTTTTAAAACTTTGTTGAGAACTTAATTTTTCATCGTTGACTTCTTCAGAATCGATGGATTCTTTTGAACTATTTGTCATAACTCATACCTAAAAATCCACATAAAATTATTATTTTAGTTTTCTCAATTAAATTTAAAAAATTTAAGTAAATTTAAAACTTTATCGTGTTCTGAGAAGATATTAAAAATAGATATTAAAATAAAATTAGATTGACCTTTATCAAAAAGAATCAAGATCCACTTATATAAACAAATCTTCCTGCTTCAGCATGCATTTAACGATGTTTTCCCTTTCTAGGTGTTCCATCAATTTATTTTATTCTAAACGATGTTGATATAAAACTCTCCTCTTTAGAAGAGGGTCCAACATTCGCAATGTATTCTATTGGTTCAATAACCCATTTTTTCTTATTAGAATCGTAATACGATAGGTCTTCTGCTTTAAGTTTTAAGGTTAGCGTTTTAGTTTCTCCAGGGTTCAAATATACCTTCCCAAATCCTTTTAATTCTTTAATTGGACGATCAACTGAAGAGTTATTATAACTTATGTATAATTGTACGATTTCTTCTCCGGCTATGTGTCCATCGTTTGAAATATCTACGTTAAATTCTATTTTGGCATTTTTAGAAATGGGTTCTTCATTCTTGCGAATATTTTTATAAGTATAAGTTGTATAACTTAGTCCATATCCAAAAGGGAAAGCAGGTTCATATCCATTTTTGTCCATTAACTTGTATCCATGATAATATCCATATTCAATAGATTTTGCATATTTATCAAAGAAGGGAAGCTGATCTTCTGATTTTGGAAATACAATGGGAAGCTTACCACACGGATTAAATTTTCCAAAAATAACCTCACCAATTGCTGTTCCACCCTCCATTCCAGGATACCACGCCATTAATATTGCGGGAACTTTATCTTTCCAAGATTCAACTATTATTGAACTTCCTCCTTCTAATACAACAATAGATTTCTCGTTTGCTGAAGCAATCGCTAATATTAGTCTTTCGTCTTCCTCTACCAATTCAAGCGAAACCCTATATCCTCCTAAAGGAGGAATATATTCGCCTTCGTCATCGCTTGTGTTGCCTACAACAACTATTACAGCGTCGGTTTGACGAGCTAATTTTTCAACGGTCTCAAGGTTTCTTCCATCGTTGTGTATTATTTCTACACTATTTCCAGCAGAATTTTTAATTCCCTCGAGAGGGGTTATTACGTAAGGCGGATATACCCTGCTACTGCCGTTGTCTCCGATATTAGGTGTGTCTGCAAGCTTTCCTATCACTGCAATTTTTTTAATATTGTTTTTATTTAGTGGAAGTAGATTTTTCTCATTTTTCAACAGCACTATACTTTTCCTCGCGGCATCTAATGCAAGCTGAATGTGCTCTTTGCATGCAACTTTATCTATATTATATATCGCAGGATCTCCTTCATGTGCGAATTTGAGTTTTAGTCTCAAAATTCTTAAAACGGTCTCATCAATTTGCTCTTCCGAAATTTTTCCCTTCTCTAAAAGCCTTATCAACTTTTTTGGTTTCATACGAATTCCAAAAGGCATCTCAATATCAACTCCAGCATTTACTGCCTCCATTCCTTTTCGAATGCCCTGAACAAAATCTGTAATTACAAAACCTTTGAAATTCCAATCAGTTTTTAGTATATCGCGTAAAAGATGTGAATTATGGCCACAATATTTTCCGTTGACCTTGTTATATGCATTCATAACGGATGTTACACCTGCTTCGACGCATTTTTTAAAATGCCAAAGATACACTTCCCTTAAGGTCCGTTCATCTATTTTTACGTCAACTTCAAATCGCATGTTCTCCATGCTATTACACGCGTAATGTTTTGCACACGACATTACATGCTTCTGCGTTCCTTTTATGAGGGCTACTCCAAAGGCTCCAAGATGAAAAGTATCTTCGCCATAAGTTTCCTGAGCCCTACCCCATGTGGGATGTCTCAGAAGATTAATACAAACGCCACCAAAATAATTAGCTCCTTGAGCTTTTGCTTCGATTCCGATCGCATTTCCTATATTTTCTTCTAGTTCCAAATCCCACATTGCCCCTCTTGCCATAGAAACAGGAAAACAAGTAGAATTACCCAATGCAACGCCTCTAGGACCATCAATGAATTCAATACCGGGAATTCCAAGATTATCATCAACACCAGCAGGGACGGGTTTATAATTATATCTTGATTCTGAACCCTCCCAACTCTCCGAACTCTCCGAACTCTCCGAACTCTCAAAATGAATACCAAGCTTACCATCACCAACCATCTGCCACGTTTTTTCTTTTATAGTCATAAGTGAAAGAATTTCTCGTGCTTTTTTGTTAATCTCATCTTCTGAGAGCCCAATTAACTCGTCCCACTTTAATTTTCGTTCAGCCATTTTTTTTTGAAACCTTTTTTATTGGTTTTATGAGTACTGCAAAAAGATAAGTATTTTTCTTAAACTTTGATTTTTTTTAATAATGATAAGTCAAAAAAGATTATATCATTAATTAAAGATATTGAATGGGTTGTAGGGGTACTAAATCTAATTTATGGTTTATATTTTAGAACTAAAGACATAAGATTAAGATCATTTCCTCGTTTAGTCTAAACCCGAATTTGATTTCTCAACTTACTTAGTAAATAATTCCTAAATTTATTTTTGTTTAATTTAATTTTTCCTACATAATAATTCTCCTTTTCCAATTGGTACAATCATAGCGTCTACACGTTTGTCAGACAATGCTTTATTTATCATAGGCTTTAATGTCTCATAGTGATTTATTGCATTGTCAGCTACCAACAATCCTCCTTGTATCAAGTTTGGTATTATTAAATCATAACATTCTTCATAAATTTCTTTTTCAGCATCCAAAAAACAAAAGGATACATTTTTTTCAGTTATCAAATAATTGAGAGCATCCCCCTCAATTAGTTCAATATATTTCTCCATTTTACTCTCTCGAAATGTCTCTTTAGCAATTTGTATTTTTTTCTCCAAAATTTCATATGTTTTAATTTTAATATTCCTTTTCATGCATGCTAAAGCTATCCATAGTGTGGAATAGCCGGCACTGGTTCCGATTTCTAAGATTTGTCCTTTTGGTGCAGAAGCTGCTAAAATTGCGAGAAATTTACCTGTTTCAGGCGGTATTTGTCGCAATCTTTCCATTCGGGGCGTTCCATTAGCTCTATCTTTAGAATCGAGACCCTCTAAATATCTCATTCTTCTTATTACGAGTTCTGGGATGTTATGAAACATTATATTTCACTTGATTAGTACATTAACTTATAATAAATATAACTATTAATATATTGATTATCAATGACGCATGAATTACTTCGAACCAATATTTCACTAGAGGAAGCAGCGAAAATTCAAGAGAAATATAGTAGAATATTAAAAGAGTCAGACCAGAGAATCACTAAAATCACTGGTATAGAGCAGATTAAATGGATTGCTGGAGTAGATATCTCCTATTATCAAGATAGAAATGAAGAGTGGGGCGTATCGTGTGCTGTTCTCTGGAATTTGACTAAGAATGAGATGGAAAATCATTGTCTCGCGGAAGATATTATTAAATTCCCTTATAAAACCGGTCTTTTGGGTTTTAGAGAGTGTAACTTGCTTGCACAAGCTATAAACAAGCTTCCAGAAACGCCAGATATTATTATGTGCGATGGTCACGGAATTATCCATCCTAAACGATTTGGAGAAGCGGTACAGTTAGGTCTAGCTTTAGACGTCCCAACTTTTGGTGTAGCAAAAAATCCATTTATTGGATATTCAGAGTGGAAAACATTAAAGAGAAAAAAAGGTAAAAAAGTGCCGATTTGGGCTTATGATCCACAAAAATCAACTACCATACCCCAAGAATTATTGGGAAATGCTGTTTGTTTAAACGATAGTATGAAACCTATCTTTATTAGCGTTGGGTACAAAACAATTTTAGATTTATCTACAAAAGTTACTTTAAAAACAACTAAAAACCATAGACAGCCAGAACCTCTTTATTTAGCAGATTACTTTTCAAGGCAAAAAATAAGAGATCGTTTCAAACTAAAACTGGTAATATTTTAGAGAAATGCTATTTTTAAAGGAAGAAAAATATTTTTTAATTAAATTAATAATAATAAATTATTTGGGTGATGTATATGAGCTTCAAAGTAAAAAATAATGTTTATTGGGTAGGTAAAGTAGATTGGGAACTCCAAAAATTCCATGGAGACGAATATTCCACGGATCGTGGTTCTACTTACAATTCCTACTTAATTAAGGAAGAAAAAATTGTACTAATTGATACTGTTTGGAAGCCATTTTCGAAAGAATTTGTTGAGAATCTATCTAAAGAAGTTGACTTAAATAAGATTGATTATGTTATTACAAATCACGCGGAGAGTGATCATAGCGGAGCACTTCCAGAACTCATGGAAAAGATACCAGAAACGCCAATATATTGTACTGCAAATGGCGTAAAGTCAATAAAGGGACATTATCATAAAGATTGGAATTTTCAAGTAGTAAAAACGGGGGATACGTTAGATCTAGGAAACGGTAAACAATTAATCTTTGTAGAAATGAAGATGCTTCATTGGCCTGATAGTATGGCATGTTATTTGACCAAAGACAATATATTATTCAGCAACGATGCTTTTGGTCAACATTACGCCACTGAATTTATGTATAACGATCTTGTTGATCAAGATGAACTTTATTCGGAGTGCTTAAAATATTACGCTAATATTCTCACACCTTTCAGTATGTTTGTTGATAAAAAAATAAAAGAGGTTTTGGATCTTAAAATCCCTATTGACATTATTGCAACAAGTCATGGAGTTATTTGGAGAGACAATCCAACTCAAATCGTAGAAAAATATTTAGCTTGGGCTAACGATTATCAAGAAAACCAAATTACAATATTATACGGCACAATGTGGGATGGAACAAAAAGAATGGCCGAAGCAATTACCAAAGGAATCCGCGAAATTGATAAGGAAGTTAATATTAAAATGTATAATGTAGCAAAAACCGATAAAAACGATTTAATTACAGAGATCTTTAAATCTAGGATTATTCTTGTAGGTTCACCTACTATTGGTGGAGGAGTTCTATCTGGTGTTGCCGAAATTATGGAAATGATTAGAGAAATGCGTTTTAAAAACAAGAAAGCGGCGTCATTCGGCTGTTATGGATGGAGTGGAGAATCAATAAAGATCATAAAGGAACATTTAGAAAAAAGCGGTTTTTCTGTAATTAACGACGGTATACGTGCTATGTGGAACCCTGATGATGAAAGCATTGAAAAATGCGTAGAATTCGGCAGAGAAATAGCTAATACTAAATAATTAATTTTTTTTAATATCTTTTTTATTTCAAAATGTTAATGTCTATAAGCAATTCATAATAATTGCCAAAATATTTTCGTGTTATACCGCTTTAAGCTGCATTTTTGCAATAGAAAAAGAATAACTCAGTATAGAACGGTTTAATTAGAATAATTAAATGGAGAAAAGAGTTTTCCTTTACGGGTAAAGTAAAAATTATAACACATAATTATCCATTTTGATTAACTATACATTTTAATTAAAAAAAACTATAGATGAGATCCTTATGGCGCCTATATCTGCTATAATTGCTCCAATATTGATTAACTTCCTCCACAACGTATTTACTGCTTTGTGGATTGGGGGTATGCTGACGCTTGCGTTTACCGTTTTACCGGCAATGAGGAAAGTTCTTGGTAAATCCAAAGAAACTCAAGCATTGAATTCTATGATAAAAAAAAAACTTAGTCTGTTAACCTACATCAGTATAATTGGACTGATAATTACCGGGTTACTTATGTCTAATAGATCTGTATTATCTGGGTTATCCACTGGCTTTTTGAGCTTTGGAAATGAATACTCGACCCTTATGAGCATAAAACATTTGTTATACTTCCTGATGGTATTCTTAAGTTTGTTCCGCAGTCAGATTGTGGATAGAGTTAAGAAATTCACACCAGAACAGAAGCAGAAGCTTAATATGCTCACGCTATTGCTGAATATTCTTGCGGGATTAGCGGTTCTGTTTCTCAGTTCATATGTTAGCGTACTTGCAGCGTTACCAACACCTTAAAAAAATCTTTTTTTTTCATATATTTTTAATCTAATCTTTATTTTTTTTATTTTTTCACTTTACGGGTAAGGTTTTTCTAAAAAGATAATTTTCTTTTATTATGCCTCAAGATATTGTTCAAATTAGGCTTGAAATAGATGTCCCTCACGATAAATGGCTATTCAAATTTAACGAAAAATATCCCGAATTAAATTTTTATATCCTATCGAAATTTCTTATAGAAAAAAATGCGGGGATAACTTTATTCCAAATAAGGGGGCGATCTGTTAAACAATTTATTTCAGATCTAAAGGAACAATTAACTAAGAATTCTTTCCAAATCTTATTTGAAGGAAACGATCTTGTAATTATGAACATTAGAGTGGTTGATCCATGGATTTTAAACACATTGATAAAAACTGAGCTTTTAATATTATATCCAATACTTGTAAAAGAAGGTAAAATAAGAATAGAAGCTATTACTAATCGTTCTAAAGTTGATGATTTCTTAACAGAATTAGAAAAAAAAGGCATAAAAGCATCCATAGGAAGTATAGGATACGGCTTTAAACCTACTTTACTCACCCAAAGACAAAATGAAATATTAAATATTGCTTATAAAAACGGATATTTTGATATTCCAAGGATGGTTTCGTTAACCGAATTTGCTAATAATCTGAATATATCCAAATCTGCTCTTTCTGAAACTTTGAGAAGAATTTTTAAAAGACTTTCTGATAATTATCTTAAATCGACCAATTGAACCAAAAATTAGACATTTTATTATAATTAAATTAACTAATACTATTCATAACTTTAAAAAAAAAAAGGTGTAAAGTAAAACATGAGTGAAAGAAAAGGCGCTATAATTCTATTATGGATCGTCGCATTTGGATCTCTAGGATTCAGCGGATATTTGTTCGTCAAGAATGAAATTTTTAGTGCTCATTCTCCAGACAGTGGACTAACTCTCGTGGGATTATGGGATGATCTTGCAAAGAATAAAGAATTCGCACCATTCACAACTGATTATTCCTGGCTTATTGAATTTGACAATAATCAGTTTAATAATTCTAATTATATCGAAGTAAGCAATAATAATACGAGTTTTAAGTTATTAAAGGAGGGTTTTTATAAAATAACACTTCTCTTACTGTTGTATTATGTTGACGCTTCCGAAGTA
The DNA here is from genome assembly GCA_029856105.1 of Promethearchaeia archaeon. Classification (GTDB taxonomy): domain Archaea; phylum Asgardarchaeota; class Lokiarchaeia; order Sigyniarchaeales; family SOKP01; genus SOKP01. The sequence goes on from JAHQWH010000221.1 coordinate 11,462, forward strand.
TATTGGGCATATTTTATAAGAAATGGCTTATTTGATCACTGTCTTGCTAGAATTGCGATATCTGATAATCCCAGTTCCCCATATCATCAAGTTGAGTCTTCAGTATATGTAAAAAGTACAGGTCTTGATAATTTTTCAATACGATGCTATAGCACTGGTTCTGATGCATTTGAAATTGGATACCTGCAAAATTTTAACCAACTATCAATTGAATACAATAACTAAGATTTTTGCTTCCCAAATTTCTTTTTTTTATTTTATTGGTTTTAGAATAAACATTTATTTGAAGACCATAAATTGCATTTGCAGAAAATTATTTTGTATCTAGCAGTTTAAGTATTGTATAGGAAAAAAACTAATCTCGAAGATGTTCGCTTTAAAACTTATATCCTATCAAATTTTAGACAGCTTAGTTATTAAAAAAAAAAATTTAAGATGAAAATTAAATGAAAATAATAGATATTAAAGAAGTGAAAATCTCTGACACACCTCATAAAGTAGCAGTTAAAAAATTATTTAATTTTGAGCACGCAACAATCGTTCATATTGAACTCAAATCGGGAGAGGCTCTTAAAAGGCATTTAACTCCTGTAGACGCATTTTTCTACGTTCTTGAAGGCAACGGTATTGTTGAAATTGGGAAAGAAAGAGAAGAAATTCACAAAGATCAATTGATCTTCAGTCCTGCTAAAATCTCTCATATATTGGCAAACGAATCTGACGATGTATTTCGATTTTTAGTTATTAAAACTCCTACTCCTACTTCAGAAACAAAAATCCTTTAAATATACCTATCTTTTTTTAAATGTTTTAAGTTAGAGATATTTGACCCAGATTACTGCATCATCGTTAGGATACAAAGAGGGAATGTCTGAAACTTTGCGAAAGTCCATATGGTTATAGAATAGTTCTCCAATATTGTTGCTTTTTTCCATAAAGAGATAAATAACTCGCAATTTATATCCAGCTTTAGAGAAATATTTGTTTGCTTCATTTATTAGCATTATCACTAATTCTCTTGCTATCCCTTGTCGTTTAAAATTGGAAGATGTGCCTAATCCAACTATCTCTATAACACCGTCATCCAAACCACCACGAGTATCCCATGTAATAGTTCCTATAATGTTTTTATCGCATACGCAAATTAATGTTTTAAACCGATAAATTAAATCTTTCGCAAATTGTTGGGCGCGCTGTTTATGGTTTTCGACTTCGTCTAAATACATCTTTACGAGAATATCCATGTCTTTTTCTGTAGCGTTTCTTATTATTTTATCCATAAAATCACCTTCATTTATTAAATAAATCTTTTATTTTAATTAAGTTTGAGATAGAAGGTCGATTAAAGCCCGAGGAATTTCCTTGTAGTCGTTTACAGCGTAAAACTTTCCTCTCCCTGCTTTTGCTAATTTCCGACAGGTATCAATCCCACGATCTGCATCATTTCCAGCAGGCATGCCAATCACATGTAGTGTGGGATATTTTTTAGCAAAATCTAGAGGATCTTTGCCTCTATTATAATTTCCATCACTAATAAGAATACCAAACTTATGACGTGTTTTTTCTCTCACTTTATTAAGCTCTTTAAGCCCTTTTTCAAGCCCGATTTCAATATTTGTAAAACCAACGGCTTCAGAATCTAATATTTCATCAATTATGTTGTTTATAGGCTTTTTTTGATCAATTTTCTTGAGAACCATTGCGGTTGAGTTGAATAAAACTATGCCGTATTCTTCTTTTTCCATATTATAGGCTAAAACGGAAGTAGTGAGAGCTGCATTAAGTAAAAGTTTGCCGTACATGCTTCCACTTGTGTCAAGAATCAGAACAATTTTCCTTTTCTCTCGTTGTCTTCTTATTCCGTAGATATTTTTATAAGTTAAACTTTTTTTGTAAATGTTCAATGGATTGTGCTGAATAGTTTCATCTAAGTCAAACTCTGGCATCCCAATATGATAGTAAGGAACAGTTTTCTTATAATTTCCTCTAATTCCCTTACTCGTTATTTTTAAGGAAGTTTTCAATATGCTCTGTCTGGCTAGCCTTCTAAAAATTTTTTTGTATTTTTCTGAAATTGGACGTCTTATAAAAAAGTAGACTTCTGCCATAGAGGCTTCAGAATTTTTTGCTTTTTCTGTGAAGAACTTCACGCCTTCGTCACAATCCAAAGCGTCGGTTGAAGCATATACATTTGACTTAAGTAAGCCTAATATTGCTTCGAGATTCTTGTATTGAATAGCTAAGTAAGTTAGTTCCTTAATCTTTTTGTAGTCTAACGTATTTGCCAAATGCTGGTAATAATCTGGTTTTTTCCTTTTTTTCCGAATTATTTCAAATCTTAAGATCTCTCCATCGGGAAGCCTTTCCGTAAGTCTAACGTGAAGTCTTTTACTCTCAATCTCCTCGGAATCCTCCGCAGAGAAATCATCGATTATTGAAAATCCATTTTGTTTAAAACTGATAGTACAATGTCTGTAATAATTTCGGTTTTAGAACTGGTTACGCCATCTTCAAGGTCAATCTTGTTATATAAAGCCATGATTGCCGCATCGACCCAATTTTTTGAACTTTTTTCATTTTCCGATTTCGAAATTAACTCTGCCAAATCAATTGCGCCTCTTATCGAACTTCCTCTGCGTATTGAATTGTTATTTCTTGAAATTTGAACTATTTGTTGTGAAATTATTGCGATTTCATCACTGCTAGGATTATTCAAATTGGCTTCTTGTTTAATAATGAGAATTTCTTCTTCAGGAGGTTGAAAATCTAATTTTATCCAAATAAACCTATCTTTTAAAGCCTCTCCTATAACGGTCACGCCTATATGAGCGGCAGGATTTTGTGTGGCAATGACAAAAAACTTTTTATGAGCTTTAATTGTTTTTAGTTTAGGTATTTCAATCGTGCCTTCGTCTAATGCAGTTAAAAGAGAATTTTGAGTGCTCTCAGGCATTCTGT
>JAHQWH010000222.1 GCA_029856105.1 Promethearchaeia archaeon
TAAAGAATAGGAGAAGCTTTTCTCTTTTAAAAGACGTGTTGTCTATTGCTATCGATAAACACGAGTTTTAGATAAGACGATTACTTTAAAAAGCCCTTAACTTTTAATAATTCGGCGTTCAAGATTGCTCCACCTGCCGCGCCTCTAATTGTATTATGACTTAACGCGACAAACTTGTAATCGAAAACATTATCTTTCCTCAATCGACCAACAGTAACTGCCATACCTTTATCATTATCTCTATCCTTCCTTGGTTGTGGTCTGTCAATGTTTTCTAAGTAAATAATCGGTTGTTTTGGCGCGAACGGCAAATCTAATTCTTGAGGAACTGATTTAAACTCTTTCCAGATTTTAATAATTTCTTCTTTTGTAGGTATTTTATTTTTAAACTTCAAGTTGACGCATGCCGTGTGGCCGTCTGTAACGGGAACCCGTGTACAAGTTGCACTTATTTGTATAGAATCGTTGTTAATTATTCCTTTTTCTCCAACTTTTCCTAAGACTTTTAACGGCTCCTTTTCAGATTTTTCTTCCTCCCCTCCAATATAAGGTACGATGTTATCCAACATATCTAAAGAAGGGACTCCGGGGTATCCTGCCCCAGAAACAGCTTGAAGCGTAGTCACGATCAATTTTTCTACTTTAAATCCATTTACTTCGAGAGCATAAATTGGTGTTATATAACTCTGAATTGAACAATTAGGTTTAACCACGACAAATCCTTTTGATATCCCTCTATTTTTTTGTTGAATAGGAATTATTTCTGTATGATTATAGTTAATTTCTGGTATTATCATGGGTACATCCACAGTCCATCTGTTTGCTGAACTGTTACTGATAACGGGAATACCTTTCTCAGCGTACTTAAATTCAATTGTTTTTGTATCCTCTTTTTGAGGTAAGTCCATAGCTGAAAATACGAAGCTTATATTAGATTTAAGGGAGTCAAAATCTTGAACGTCTCTGACGATTAAATCCTTAACTTCTTTTGGGATTTCTATTGACATCTGCCACTTTTCCTTAACGGCTTCCTCGTAAGGTTTACCTGCGGATCTATGTGAAGCTGCAACATCAGTAATTTTAAACCAGGGGTGTTCTTGCAATAATTTAATATAGTTCTGTCCAACAACCCCAGTTGCTCCCAATATACTAATTTTTATTTTTTCCGAAGGCATATTAGTTCAAGTTGATATTAAATTTTTAAACTCTTTAATGAGTAATTATAGAATAATTTTATTAAATTAATAATTTATAAATATCATAATAATCAAAAACTTGTTGTAAAATATATGCCAAGCCAAAATGCTTATATATTGAAAAAAGCTGAACAGTTGACGTTTCAATCTAAAATTGCAATAAGAAATAAAAATTACAAATCAGCTATTTCGTCTTTATTAATAGCTAAAGATCTCTATACTAAATTAGGATTAACAGGAGAAATTGGGATTGTAATAAAAGAAATTGTTCGATTAAAGAATTTAGAAAAAGAGGAAAATATCTCTTTAACCGTATCTAAAGATAAATTTATTACTCCCAGCGATAGAGTCCCTTTTAAATCCAGTCTGAATAGAGATAAAGTAGCACAGTCTGAAGATAATCAGATATCGGAGATAAAGGGAAACGAAATTTTAGAGAGTGCTAGAGAATTAGCTCTAGAAGACAAATTTGATGAATCTGTGAAGCTTTATAACAAAGCGTATAATATTTTCAAGCAACTTAGTTATGATTACGAATGTAAGCAAATATTGTGGCAAATAAATGAAATTAAAGAATACCAACGATGGGGCCAATTACGAAAATCTAAAGGCATTCAAGTTCCCTTAAAAGATATCGTAGCGTTAGCTTCTGCTGAAAGAAGGCGACAGAAAATACAAAAAGGCTTAGGCGTAGGGAGAAAACCTATAGAAATTGCTGGAAGTAAATTAGAAAAACAAAAAGACCCGGTATTAACTCAACGTAAAAAATACAAATTATTTGAACAAATGAAAAAAAACGAGGAAATGGAAAACGAGATAGCAAACCGATCAGTTTCAATGGTAACAGAACAACATGATCAAAGAAATCAAAAATGGAAAGAACATCAAAACAAATTAAAACTACTTCGAGAAAAGAAAATGCAAGAAGAAGCTCTTACTGCAAAAGCACAGGATCTTTTAAGCAAAGGAAATCAAAGTCTTCAACATAAAGATTACAATGAGGCTAAATCTTTATATAAACAAGCGATTGAATTATTTACTCAGCTTGGTTGGCGTGATCAAATAACTCTTTTGCGAAATGAGTTATTAAATATAGATCGATATAAAAAGGAGGAAGAATTGAAGTTAGAGCGAGCTACATTAAAAAAATTAGAAGAAGAAAGAGAATTTCAGAAAAAAGTTTCAAGTGTTTTAAGTGAGAAGCAAAGATATAAAGCAAAGCTACAGCAAAGACAACTTGCTCTTTCTCCTGAAATTAAAAACAAGTTAGAGAAAGCAGAGCTAATAAGAGCTAAAGCAGAAAGAGAAGAGAGCATGAACAAATTTTCCAGAGTTCTGGCTCGGTATCAGTATATTCTTCAATTATACGAATCAATTCCTAAAGATTCCATTGATTTATCTATCAAGGTCTCAGAAATAGAGCAAAAGATTTTAGAGTTAAAAGCGAAATTGTAATATTTTAGGCTTCTTTTATATAACTAATTAATTAATTAAATTTTGTAATTACATGAAGAATCCCTTTTTAGAATTTTCCCACGTCCATAATTCAAAAGAATTGTTAGACATAGCTTTTAAGAGAGCTATGAAAAGTAGCGCTCAAGTCTCAAAGAATGCGCCTATTCTTTTAAAGGCAAAAAAAAAGGAATTTACACGAATAAAAGTAGCAATTAAGGAATTAATAGAGAGAATTCTTACTATAATTAAGAAAGTGCCAATAATAGACGAGCTACCTGATTTTTACAAAGAGTTAGCGTCATTATTGGTCGATATTGACGAGTTAAAATTAACTCTTGGAAAACTTAATGGAATTTTACCCGTTTTAAGCAAATTAGAAAGGGAACATTCAAAAAAATTAAGTCAGATTGAAACACCTAAAGACGCTGATCGAATCAGAAGAGCTGCTTTCGGAAGAGTTTCGTCGATAATTAGAAAACAAAATAAAAACCTCGAATATTTAAATAGCGTTAGAGGGAGATTAAAAGAAATCCCCTCGCTCGATTATACTACGCATTGTATCGTAGTCGCGGGATATCCTAATGTGGGTAAAAGTAGTATTGTGAAAAATATTTCAACGAATAAAAAAGTTGAAATTCAAGAATACCCCTTCACAACAAAAAAATTATCGTTAGGCCATCTATTTATCGAGAAGAGATTTGATTCAATTAAATTACAAATTATGGATACGCCCGGAATATTGGACAGGTCAATGACAGAAAGAAACAACATTGAATTACAAGCAGTTTTAGCCCTAAAACTAATATCGGATTTAATTCTTTTCGTATTTGATCCAACTCCCGCATGTGGTTATTCTATTGATTCGCAATTGGACTTATTTTCCGAAGTTAAAAATAATTTTACAAAAGAGGGAAAAATCCAGATAGTAATTCTATTCAATAAAATGGATTTAGCCAACTCTGATGAGATCGAATATCTTAAAGAAAAATTAAATATAAGAGACGAGGAGTACTTTTTAATTAACGCTTTAACCGGAGAAAATCTTGATGATGTGGTAAAGTACTTAAAGGATAAATACGCTAACTCACAGTAATTATAAAATTTGACTCGAGACTAAAAATAAGATCTACCGAGGAAAATTAAAAAGATTAAAAGGATAAATAGCATAAATATTGTTTAATAGATTTTAAAAAATTATCAAAGCGATGTATATGGAAAAAATAGAAATTGATTTAAAAAATCTGAAAGTCGAACAATTAGGTTTTGTATATAAGGATGTTGAAAAACAAGCAAAAATTTTTGAAGAACTCTTCAATGTGCCAAAATTTGCAATTATACCAGAAACAACTCAAGTTCTTAAATATAGAGGAAAAGACTCGAAAGTAAACACAAAGATTGCAATAAGTCGCCAATTTAACATTCAAATTGAATTGATTCAACTTATCGAAGGTGAATCAGTCTTTAAAGAATTTATAGATCAAGGTAGGGAAGGTCTTCATCATATCAGTCTTTTTATTGAAGATATAGATTCATATATTGAATATTTCGAAAAACGCGGAATTGAAATGATATATTCAGGATCAATAGGGAAACGAGTTTATGCTTTTTTTGATACAGAAGAAACTTTAGGCATGCTTCTTGAAGTGCAAGAAACTAGAAAAAGTAGAAAGAAGAAGACCTAAAATACGATAATTATATTTTTCAATTCTTTATCCCCAGTTAAAATTTTATAGGAACTTCTAGATAGGCTTATACAGTAATTATGGCATGTAAATACATTTTAGGACTCGATATTGGTGGAGCGAATACTAAAGCGGTTCTTGTTAAATTTGAAAACTCAGAAATTTTTGAATCGTTTTCATTTATAGAATATTTTCCTTTCTGGGAAAAAAATTTAAACGACATTCCTAATATGCTTAAGAGAATCGTAGAAAACTTAATTATCAAGAACAAGGTATCCCTAAAAGAAGTAGACTTTATCCCTATTACTATTACTGCCGAGCTTTCAGATGCGTTTCAAACTAAACGCGAAGGCATTTCTACAATATTAGATGCTTTAGAACAAGTCTTTGATGCCAAAAAAATGTTTTTTATTAACAATAATAACAAGTTTTTCAATTTCTCTCAAATAAAAGAAGATTATGCATCAATTGCGGCAGCTAATTGGGTGTCAACCTCGTTATTTTTAGGTAAATTCGTTTCAAAATGTATTTTAATAGATGCGGGCTCTACTACTATTGATATAATCCCTATTATAAATTCTGTACCTGTTGCTAAGGGAAAAATCGATGTTGAGAGGTTAATGAATCACGAATTGATTTACACGGGTGGTTTAAGGGCAACGATACCATCTATAACTCATATTGTTCCCTATAAAGGGAAGATGGCTCGAATCTCTTTCGAAAAGTTTGCTCTAGTTTCGGATGTTCATAGAATATTAAATAATATTTCTGACGAAGAATATATTAACGATACTGCAGATAATCGTTCAAAATCGTTAGAAAATTGCTACGCCCGATTAGCAAGGGTGATATGTATGGACTTAGAAACTATTTCAAAAACAGAATTAGATACAATTGCGAAATATATTTATGATGAACAACTGGAGATAATTATAACAGAAATTCAAGAATTCATGAAAGATTTAACTCTTAGAAAGCCTGAATTTAACAATGAGCCAAAATTTGTTATTACGGGATTATCTGCGGGATTTTTAATTAAAAAAGTTCTACAAAAATTAGGGTATAGGAATATTTTAAGCTATGAAGAAATCACTAATATTCCGGATCGTATTAGCTCTTCCGCTTTTGCTGTTGCGGGAGCATTTTATTTTCAATTGTAATATCTGGGGTCAATAATGCTATATAATAACGCAGTTTTTAAAATAGGTGGAAAAATTTTAGAAGATTATAAAAACTTCGAATGTACAATATCTCAGCTTAAAAAATTGTATGAGGATAACACCCTTCAGAAAATAATTATAATCCCTGGGGGCGGATCGTACGCTAATTTTATTAGAAGTATTGACAAAAATTTAGTACTTGGGGATGACCTTGCCCATTGGATGGCCATCTTTTCTATGAATTATAACGGTAAAGATTTGAATAGGTTATTTCCAGATTTGGAATGTGTCGATGATTTCAAGAGCATACAAAGCGCTAAAAGAATTTTTTGCATCTTTTTGCCATATAATTATCTCAGGAAAAAAGACGAATTACCACATAACTGGGATGTTACTTCTGACTCAATAGCAATCTATATTGCTAATAGATTGAATCTTAACGAGTGTTATTTAATTAAGGATATAGAGGGAATCTATAACAAAAATAATGAAGTAATTAAAGAAATCTCCACAATCCAATATAGAGAGTTAAAAAAAAGCGGGGGTTTGGCTGAAATCGGATTAAATCAAGATAAGTTAAAAAAATCAAAACCAATTGATTCCTATTTGTTAACATTAATAGATAAATACAAAATTAGCTGTATTTTATTAAACGGCACCTTACAAAATTCACGCATATTCAATTACTTTAAAAGTATTGAATTGGAAAACCAAGTTTACACTAAAATTAACTTTTCTTAATTATATTTTAGCCTAAAATTATATAGTTTAAGAAGAAAATTGGATATAAATTAAAGTTTTAATTAAAATGAGAATAATTAAAATATATAATTAATAATTTTAAAAGTAAAAAATAGACGAGTGATGGGATATTGGAACCAGAAGAAGTTAAGAAAAATGCAGATTTCTTGGTTAAAAATCTTGCTGGAAAAGAAGTTCAAGGATCGGCAACAGTAAATGTAAGATATAAAACATTAGTCGGATTTGCTAAAGTATATGGCATCACCGATCCAAAATATGTTGGACCCGAAGAGGAAGGAATAATTGCGTGTCACGCTTTTGCTAACAATTTCACAATCAAGGCACTATATAAATTGCTTTTAGGAATGAAAGTGATACAAGATGGCATAGAACGACCTTTTATGTTAAATGTAGGCAAACTATTACATGGGGGTCAGAAATACGACTGGGAAGGATGCGTAGATGTGAAACCAGGAGATAAGCTTAAAATCTCTGCTAAATGGGGTAAAGTTTGGGTCGTAGAGAAAAACATGGTATTATTTGCTGAATTGTTCGTCTCCGTAAAAAATCAAAACAGCGAATTAGTTTGCAAACCTATGGTTACAGTTGCAGTGCGGCCGGGAGGCTACTAATGCCGCAGAAAAAAAATGGAGGTAAAAAAAATGGTAAAAATTTCAGATGTTAAAGTTGGAGAAGTTATTAAAAATAAATTTAATGGAATTACCCGAGATTTGTTAAAAAAATATGCGAAAGCATCAGGAGATACCAACCCAATACACACAAACGATGTTGTAGCTGAAAAGGCGGGACTTAAAGGCATAATAGCTCATGGGCTCTTTAGTTTTGGATTCATTACAAAATTATTTGAAGATTTTATAGAGCATGGAAAATATGGAAAACTCGTTGAAACAGATGTGAGCATGAGGTCTATGGTAAGGTGTGGAGATTTACTTATTACTGAAGCTAACATTACAAAAATTGAAGGGAAGAGCGTTTATTTCGATGTTAAGCAAAGTACAATAACAGATGTTGATATTAAAGATAAAGACGGTAATATTATAGAGCAATTTGAAGCTGGTGAGAGAGGGTATATTTCTGAAAAAGATATTGAGAAAGGATTAGTCAAAACAAAGGATGTTCCAAAGGGTATTCTTACATATCGAGAGAGAATTGCTACTCCAGGTACTGCGATAATTGAATTATTTGAATAAATTTCAATTTCAATATTTTTTTAGTTTTTTATACTATTTTTTTAGTTTTTTTCTGATTAATTTTAAAATGATATAATTTTATGTTATTGTTGAAAAACATTTTTAAAGATTAACATCAAAAATGTAATTAGTTCAATATTAGAATTACAATATACAAGGCTATTGAATATTCTGACATTAGACGAAAGAAAAGTTGAAGAATTGATTTTAAGCGGAGGCTATGAAAAAGCCGCTGAAGAACTTTTTGAAATTATTGAAAATCCAGAGAACTCAAATAAAGAACTACTATACGATAGTTTAACTTTATTAAATAAAATCTGTGATAAGTCACCAGCAATTTCTTTAAGAACTGTAAAAAACTTAGCAAATACAATAAGTGATCTTAACTCGTGGATTAGATTAGTTTCTTTAGAAATTCTTTATCAAATTTCGATGTATCGTCCAAACTTACTAATTGATCTAATAAATAATATAAGGTCACGACTTTTTGATCAGGAACCCTCTATTAGGCGATTAACTGTAAAGATTATAGGAAATTTAATTCTTTCTTTACACCTCGATAGAGAAAAGTTACGAGACATTATTGAAGAATTTACAGAGAAATTGATCGATAATGACTGGAAGGTTAAACTTCAGGTTATCAAAACTCTTAAGAGAATTATAAATCAAGACTACACTAAGATACGAGAATTAGAGCCGTTACTTTCTATCGTAATCGTTAATTTAAGGGACGAAGACGATGATGTTGCGAGATCATCCGCGGAACTTTTGAAAATCCTTGGTACATATTTTCTATCTAAGGAAAATATTATGTATGTTTTATTAAACCTTCTTTACAACGAAAAAGCTCGCGTAAAAGAACTTATTATTTGGCTAATCGGAGAAATAGGAAAAGAAAAATCGTCAGAAATAATTCCAATAATACCAAAATTGATTAACCTTTTAAAAGAAAATAACTACCGTATCCAACTTAGAGTAATCGATTCTTTAGTAAACATTGCGGAGAACAATTTTGATCAAATTTGGGCGAACTTAAAAACAGCTTTATATACGGCCGACTCCGAATTTAGAAATGTAATCATTAATGCGCTGTATCACTTATGTCAAGCTAATATCATGGAAGTTTTTAATTATATCTTTGAAGAATTTGAAAATCCCTCTGAAAATGTCAGAGACGCGGTTGCTCTCGTTTTTAAGCGCCTCTATGAAGAGTATCAAGTAGAAATTGAGAACGAAATTGCAAAAATTTTATACCAACTAGAATCTAAATATTGGCGCCAAAGAAAAAAAACCATTATTCTTTTGAGGAATATAAGCTTCATATTAGAAAGTCAAAAAGTTGCAGTCTGGATTTTTATAGAATTGGAAAAAATTTTAAAAATTGAAAGCGATCCAGATGTAAACGAAGAAATTATTTATACGATAAAAACTACCAAAGCAAAATTTAAAGAAATTGAAAAAACAATTCAAAATGTTAACGAAGATTTAGAAATATTTCTTAAAAAAATTCACGAATTCCAAAAAATTCCGGCTCAATTTAGAGAAAAAATGAATTCATACATAAAAGAATTCAAATTTTACGAGACTGAAATAGAACTAGATAAGGTATACCGCACAATTTTAAAAAAAATAAAGAAATTTAACAAGAGACTAAATAAATTCGAGTACAAGAGATTAGCGTTTAACTTAATAGAGGATTGGGAAGAAACTAAAGTTACCATTATTGATGAACTCAGTATTATAAAAGGATTCATTTCAGAGATTTTTGAAGAAAAGAAAGCAGAATTTACTATTAGCCTTAGATCAAAAGTTAAACTTTTAGAGGACCGTATTAAAGTTTTAAAAGTTCAATTTGACTATGTGAAGGCGTATAAACTTCCCGAAAGTTTTGACGAGTTGATATTAGAGAATTTTCAAGATGACGAAATCGAAGAGAGATTCGAACAAATTACACAACTTAGAAATTATTTATTCAAACTTGATGACGACATTCGTGAAATTTTAGTACGGAACGTAGAGTTTAACGAAGTTTTTAAGGGTTTGTTAAAAAACTGGGTTGCTGTTAAGATTGAACTTCAAGAATATTTGAGCGATTTAGATAGAAAAATCAAATCAATAAAAGATAGAATCGTAATCGAAATTCAACGCTCTAATGGCAACATTAAAGACCAAAAACTTAACATGTTATCTTCAATATTATTCCAAGGTCATATACAATCAGTAATCACGCAAGGAATTGAAGGTCTTAAACGATTTAACGATAATTTCGTTAATTTAGAATCAAAATTAGGTATGTTGCTAAAAAGGAGTGAATTCTCGGACGCAAGAAAGCTTATAGAAATGAATACTAACCAAATTCAAAATTTTATCGAGGATTATGAAAATCAAATAGACAATATTATAGGAAAACTAACTGAAGATAACGATGTTTTTAACCTATATGTAAGACCTTCTATTACAAAATTTGTATCTTTTAAGGAAATGCTTATCAATAAATTAAAAATCTTTACACAAAAGAGTACTGATAAACTTTTCTTAAATCAAATAAAATATTATCTCGATGTCATGAATCCTATTAAATTGGAGAGTCTTTCCTCTTTTATAGATTTAGATATCGATCTGTTGAAAGAAAAACTTGTAAAGTTCGTTAACAAAAATAAGCTCAATGCGAGAATTATTAAGGACAGCCTTTATTCGCCAAGGATAGAAGATATTATTGAACCGAAGGATATTCTTTTCTTCAAGAGCATAAAGACGATCGGAAATAAGATTTATTTTAATTTTAAATTGAACAATCCAACCAATCTATTGTTTTCGGAATTACAAATTTCTCTTAAAACTCCTGTGTACTTAACCTTTTTGAGAAAAGAAAGCTTCCCTAAATATCTATATATTAACGAGTTAAAACCTGGAAATGTGTTTAAGTTTAATTATGTCTTAAGAATCGAACGAAATATTGAAAAAAACTTAACAGACCCAACAGTTGACGAAGTTAACCTTAATATATATTATAAAGACCCTTTCGACATTACACGTAGAATAACTAAGAAGATAGATCTTTTACTTCCCTAATAATTTATTAGTTTTTTCTATAGAAACTAAAAAAATCTACTTTTTATATCGAAATTGTAAATAATTTATTACGAAAATATTAATATAATCAGATAGTCTTTTAAATTCACAACCAATAAGGTTTATAACATTTTTAAAAAACCGTGAGGTGAATGCTACAAGAAGAAGAGAGTTATCGCTTGACACTGCAGACTAAATTATTCGGATGAAACTGTAAACTTGATTCTAAAAAATTAGACGAATTGTTGGCTGGCGCTGGCTTGAAAGGAGATATCGAGGATTCTGCTGTAATTCCCGTACCAAACACCGATTTAGTACTGGTAAAAAACATTGACATCTTCACACCGATTATCGACGAACCAGATATAATGGGTGAAATCGCTGCTGCAAACGTAACTAACGATGTTTTCGCGTTAAACGTTCTGGAAATCTCAGGAATGCTAGTATTTCTTGGCTTAAAAAAAAATATGCCTATGCACATCGCAGAAGGAATATTGAAAGGTATTAGAAATTTCATGGAAAATAAAATACACTCGAAAGTACTTGGAGGACATACAATCTATTCAGAATGGCCTTTAATTGGCGGTGAAGCTTCAGGATTCGTCAATAAAAACAAACTGATTAAAAAGAACTACGTAGAAGAGGGTGATAAATTAATACTGACTAAACCCGTGGGAAACCAAGCAATCATGGCTGCATATCGCTTACAAAAAAACAGACCAGACCTCTTAGAAACTTACTCCAAAGCCAAAATCGATAAATCAATCGATTTGGCCATAGAATTTATGACTATGCCGCTAAAAAACATTGTAAAGACTATTCATTCTTATCAAGACGTATCTTTCGTACATTCAATGACAGATGTTTCCGGTTTTGCACTCTCGGGGCATTTAAAGGAGATGCTTCAAGGCTCTAACCTTTCTGCTAATATTAAGAAGGTCCCGATATTTAAACTAGCAAAAGAACTGTCGTACGATTTTGGATACAAATTCGATGAATGCGAAATGCCTGAGACCGCCGGGGGTATGCTCCTTTCTGTTGATCATAATTATGCTGAAGAATTCTCCAAGAGACTTGCTAATGAACATCAAGTGTCTAATTGGATTGTAGGAACAATCGATAACATTAATGAAACTCGACAGGTTCAAATTTCAAAAAATGTTGAACATATCGAAATAACTGAAATTTAACGATGTCAATGAAATAAGCTAAAACACTGTATGTGAGCGCTTATTGAGAGTTCCATCGCAAGACGGCATCGAAAAGCTTTACTGTTTTTATTTTCATTTTATAATTAATTTTCTAAATCTTTATTTTCACTTAGATTTTTTCGCTTCCATTCTATTAAGTACAATCTAAAAAGACGCCTTGAAAACCCTAAAGAATTTATATTTTGATTGAAAAACTCTTCAATCTTTTTTTGTTTTAACCGGAAAATAAGCATACAATAAAATTACTTAAGCAGTTTTTAGTTACCTTGAAAACCAACTGTTTTATTAAAGTCCTTATAACATGGGTGTAATATTGTTTTAAAATTGATAATAAAAGCTTATCGAAGAAATAGATAGATAGAATCGACAATATTAATAAATAAGAATGATTTTTTCAATTAACAATTCTTGATTCCTTTATTACATAATAGTTAGTTAATAAAATTTAAAATAAAATAAGATGTGAGGTGAAAAATGGAGAAAAAGGAAGTATATAGACTTACTTCACAGGTTAAGATTCACGGATGAAGTTGTAAGCTTGGTTCAAATAGCCTAGAGAACTTACTAGCAAGAGCGGGATTACAAGGCGATATTGAAGACGCTGCGATCATCCCAGTCCCAAATAGTGATTTAGTAATGGTCAAAAATATTGATGTTTTTACACCTATTGTCGATGAACCAGAAATTATGGGTCAAATTGCTGCGTCTAATGTAACCAGTGATATATTTGCGATGAATGTTCCAGATATTTCTGGAATGTTAGTATTTTTAGGGATTAATACTAATACTCCAATGGAAGTAGCTGAGGGAATATTAAAAGGAATCAAATATTTTATGGAAGAAAAAATTAATTCGCAAGTAGTTGGAGGCCATACTATATATAGCGAATGGCCAATGATAGGAGGAGAAGCTTCGGGTTTTGCACACAAAGATTCAATAATTCTTAAACAAGGAGTTAAAAAAGGAGATAAATTGATTCTAACTAAACCAATTGGCCTACAAGGCACTATGGCCGCTTATAGGACTCTTAAAAATATGCCTGAAATGTTAGAACAATATTCAAAAAGTGAACTACAAAAATCGATTGATTATGCTATAGAATTAATGATAACACCAAATCAGAACGTAGTGAAAACTATTCACTCTTATCAAGATTTTTCGTTCGTTCATGCACTTACAGATGTTACGGGTTTTGGGCTAAGTGGGCATATAAAAGAAATGCTGCAGAATTCTACCTTATCTGCAATTATTGAAACCATTCCATCAATAAGATTTTCAAAGGAACTTTCAGAAGAATTAGGATACGCTTTTGATGATTGTAGCTGTCATGAGACCGCTGGAGGGATGTTGATCGCTATAGATCCCAAAAAGGTTGAAGAATTTTCAAATACTCTTATTAGTAATAATGTAGAGAATTGGATTGTAGGTACAATTGATAACATTGAACCTGGCTTAGTTAGAGTTGCTGATAACGTAGAAAATGTTGAGATTGTTAAGTATTAGAGATGTCAATGAAATAAGCTAAAACACTATATGTGAGAGTTTATTGAGTTTCCACCCGTAAGGTGGCATCTAAAATAATTTATTCCTTAATTTCACCATTCAGATTTATTATAACATCCTTTATTTCTTTCAAAGCTTTTTCAGCCATTTCTTCTCCGTTTTCAACATTAAAACAGGTTATTGATACTTCTACTTCAACTGAAAGTCCGATCCTTGGGTGTGTTTTAATCCATAACTGAGGATACTTCTCTTCAAGTTTAGTAACATAAGGAGCTATCTGAGATTCACCAATGCCCATAAATATAAAACCCTTTTCTACGAATTTTCCCCGATTTTCTTTTAATATTGGTTTAATTACGTTAAGAAAAATCGCTTTCATTTCAGCGGGAACACCGGGTAGTACGAAAATTGCCGTTTCACCTTCTTTAATTTTCACTCCAGGGGCGGTCCCTCTTATATTTGGTAATGGTGTCGATCCTTGAGGAAGATGTGCCATTTTTTCTCTTTCTTTGGTCATGCCTTCAAGTTTCAAAATTCCTCTTTCGTAAGCGCGTTCATATGCCTTCTTTATAGAGTTATAAGCGTGTTCGTTTAGCTTTATTTCTCGATTTAAACCCTTTGCTATCCCCGCTAAAGTCATATCGTCAAATGTAGGACCAATCCCTCCCGAAGTAATTATCATATCTGGATTGCGTTTTAAAATAGTTTGTAGAGTATTTGAAATAACCTCAATACTATCTTCTATAGCAGTTATTCTTTTTATCCTATGCCCGTATTTCGTTATTCTTTTAGCCATCCAATTTGAATTAGTATCTTGGGTCTTTCCAATAAGGATTTCGTTTCCAATTACTAAAATTTCTACTTCCATTTTTTTTCGATTATTAGTAAGATTGATTTGATTTTATTTATTTAGACAATCCTTTATCGTTCAAAGGTATTTTAAATTATTCTTAATATCATAATATAATCAGCAATTTTTATAAAAAGTTTTGAACACAAGATTTAAAACAAAAAAGCCATTGACAATCGAAATAGACGATAGTGGAACTGGGGACTTAGTAGGAGACGCTTTTATTGGTTTCTTAAGGCAAGAAACGGGCGAAATG
>JAHQWH010000223.1 GCA_029856105.1 Promethearchaeia archaeon
AATTAATAATATCATTAATTGAGAAAACAAAAAGAATGATTATTGAATTAAATCTATTCAAATTTTAAGTGTATTAAAGGGTAAGGTTGAAAGATGATCCTTTGGATATTAAATAGTGATTCAGGCATCAAATTGTTATATAAATCATTTTTAAAAACAGATGCCGATGAGGATATCGTTTCTGGATTTTTAACGGCTTTTCACCATTTCTCTATGGAAGAATTTCACCAATCATTGGAATCTATAGAAATGGGGGGATTAAGGTGGATTTATATCTTGGAACCAAAACTCAAATTGCTTTTCGTTGCTGCGGGTATAAAAAGTACTAAAACGGAGATTTTGATGGGTAGACTTAACGTTATAAAAGAGTCTTTTGTAAAAGAATTCAAGCCAGTTTGGATAAAAAAAGGACATAGTTGGGATGGGAATATGAACGTATATTTACCATTTCTTAAAGTAATTGAAGATTATTACGGTCAATGGGAGGAAGTAGAATCAATAAATCAAGTAGCGGACTTTTTTGATATTTTAGGAGTATTTCAACAAATTTTTATTATCTTGAGAAGTATCTTAGAAAATAGAATGTATAACAAATCAAAAAACATAGTTTTACAGAAAATAGAAAATGTATGTAAGCAATTTAGAGAACAAGAGAAATTTAAAAACCAACCCGAATTGAAAAATATAACTTTTTCGAAATCATCATGGTTCAACATAATAGATATCAATTTGCTGAAATGTGAAAAGGATATAGTTGTAAAATTTTTAAAATCAATTCTTACCGAAGTAATTAAAACATTGAAGGAAGTAAAAGGGAAAGATTTGTGTTTGAAGTATTTTAGCGAAGAAAGAGTTTATACCTATATCTATAATAATATGGACCTACTAAAAGATTTAAAATTAGATATGTTTTTATTAGAACTGTTTTTGTTAGTCTAAATTTAAAAACAAAAGCTTCTATGACATCTTTGTGTTTTACTTAAAATCTGCAACATAAACGACGACCATAATCGAGATCATGCTTCAGATATTCATTAGATAGTATTTCCATAACTTTTTCATAATCAAGTTGAGTATTATAATCCTTATTGACTATATCAGGAATTTGTTCAATTTCTATTCCTGGAGTTGATACTAATCTAAAAATCTCTTTCTTTATGTCTTCAGATATATCTTCGGCCATATAATGATAATGTTTTTTTAACTAAAAAAATTAGTTATTTCTGTTCTAAAATTACTTCATGGGTAATGGTACCTATTTTTTCTATAGAAGCCTCAATGACATCTCCCGGTTGTATTGGGCCTATTCCGCTTGGAGTACCCGTTGCGATTATATCTCCTCTTTGCAAAGTAACAAACTTCGATAAATATTCTAAAATTTGAGGAATTTTGAACAACATGTGTTTCGTATTAGAAAATTGTTTGGTTTGCCCGTTAAGCTTTAATTGAATCGTAAGGTTATGTGGGTCGTTAATTTCGCTGTTTGGAACAATTGTTGGTCCTATTGGTCCAAAAGTATCGAAATTTTTGCTTCTATACCATGGTAAATTTATATTTCTATCGCTTTTTTGCATAGTTCTCGCAGTTAAGTCCAAAAAAATTGTATATCCTTGGATGTAATTGAAAGCATTGTCAACCAAGATGTTTTTACATGTTTGGGAAATAACAAAAGCTAGTTCCACTTCGTGATCTACTCGCTTATAACTCTGACTTTCATACAAAATTTTAGGATAAATAATTGGTTTATTATCAGTTACTAGCGTGTTAAGTGTTTTAACAAAAAATACAGGTTCCGTAGGAATAGGTGCGTTTGTCTCTCTAATATGATCCAAATAGTTCCGTCCTAGACATACAATTTTGGTTGGATTTATATTAGTACTGCCAATTTTTACCATTTAAGTCAACTCCTTCTCTAATACTACTTTATTTGTCAAGGTACCAATTTTTTCGATCGATGCTTCTATCAAATCTCCAGGTTTGATTGGTCCTATGCCTGAGGGTGTTCCAGTTGCTATAATATCTCCTGGTTCCATAGTAAAAAATTTTGAAATGTTTTCTAAAAGCTCCGGAACTTTAAACAACAAATACTTAGTATTCGATAATTGTTTAGTTTCTCCATTTACTTTTAACTCAATTTTGAGATCATGAGGATCTTTAATCTCAGAAAGACTTACAATTCTAGGACCAATTGGACCGAAAGTATCTAATGATTTAGAGCGAAACCAAGGTAATTTTGAAACTATATCTTTAGTTTGTATCTTCCGTGCAGTAATATCGTTAAATACAGTATAACCTAAAATATGATCGTAAGCTTGACTTACACTCACATATTTACATCTATCTTTAATGATAAACGCTAGTTCTACTTCAAAATCAATTCGGTTGTATTTACGGTTACTAAATATCCAGTTTGGATAAATAATTGGTTCATGATCCCCTATCAGACAATTTAATGTTTTTGGAAAAAGAACGGGTTCTTTTGGTATATCTGACTTTGTTTCTTCAATGTGATCCAAATAATTAGTACCAATACATATTATTTTTGTAGGACTAATCATTGTTTCTCCAATTTTCATAATCATATGTCACTCCTTTAGCTAGTTTGTGCCTTTCGTCATAAAAAAACGATTAGTTCGTTGTCTTTTAGAACAAGGCAACTATACTTAATTAAATAAGGTTTAAATTTTAAAGATGATTAATTTTCAGATAATAGTAAAAGCTTAAATTATAAGCAAAGAATAGATAAAACAAAGAAAAATTGATTAAAATGAGCCAAAAAGACGTAATTTTGACATTAAAGATTGCTATGGCAGCGGTTTTTATGGCTGTTGGAATTACTTTAAGTTATCTTAATCCATTTGGATATTTTTTGTTGTTCGGTACAAAGATAAATCCTTTCGCTCATTTAATAAATGTAATTACGGGAGTTCTAATAGGAGTTACTTTTTCTAGCATTACTGCTTTAGGTATTGCAAGTATACGGTATTCAGCTGGAATTGGATCGATCCACGCTTTTCATGGAGGCATATCTGGCGCGGTTGTTGTTGGAATCGTGTCTCACATTTTATGGAAAAAGAAACCAAAGTATGTTGACTATGCCGCATTTACGGAACCAATTGGTACAGTATTCATTGGTGGTACCATAACAGCTTTAATTCAAGGGTTTACACTAGAAATTCTACTATATTATTGGGTGTTATTTATGCTGAGCTCTGTTGTGGGATCTGCTCTAGGTTTCATAGTTTTAAAAATTCTTAAGCGCTCTGGGTATTCAAGAGATAGGTTCTCCTAAATACAAAAAAATTTATTATTCCAAAAAATTTATGAAATTTAATAGAGACTTAAATTTTGGCAATTTAATTGGTCAGAAAACACTTATCTATGGGGAAACGAATACTGGTAAAACTTTATACACCGCTAATTTTGTTCAATTTCTCCTAGAAAGTAAAAATAATGACCCTAAAGAGATAAGCATACTAGATTTTGCTCCAAAGTTAACTTATTTTAACGATTTAAAGATTGGTGGAAGAGTTCAAGATTATTTCGAAAATAGCGTAAAATGCAATAACATTAAAGTTATAGGAGAGATTATTCCCCCCCGTCTAAATGCTAAGAATAAAAATGAATTGTATATCAACATTTGTCATAATTTTAAAAAAATATATGAAATTATAGAAATTTTTAACAGTAGCCCCACTCCAGTGTTAATTATTAACGATATTTCATTATTTTTGCACTTAGGGAGTAATAAATACTTAATTAACACGATAAATAAATCAGATACTTTTTTTGGAAATTCTTATTATGGATCATCTATTAGTAGTAAATTCTCGAAACTAATAAGCATCAAAGAAAAGAGAAAAGTTGAATCCCTTATTAAAAATGTAGAAAACTCTTTTACAACAACTTAATCCACTTTTATTTTTCGATTTGATTATTTTTCTTTTAAATTATAATTGTAAATGATAATAATCACTTCAAATATTTACAATCAAATGCCAAATTAGTTTGTGAATTTACTAATTTAATACTAAATAAATGAGAAATTTTAAAGATGGATAATAGTATACCTAGTTTAAAAGGAAAAACAGCGTTTATTACGGGGGCAAGTCGAGGAATTGGGAAAGCGATAGCTATGAGATTAGCTGAAAATGGTGCGAATATCGCCGTAGTAGCTAAAACCAAAGACCCACATCCGACGCTACCTGGAACAGTCTATTCCGCTGTTGAAGATATTAAATCTGTGGGGGGTAAGGCAATCCCATGTGTTGCTGATATCCGATTTGAAGATCAAATCCAAACCGCTGTAGATGCAACTATTAAAGAATTTGGAGGGATTGATATCTTGGTAAATGATGCAAGTGCGATAAGTCTGACTCCCACTCTAAAAACTCCAATGAAACGTTTTGATCTCATGTTTTCTGTAAATGTTCGTGGAACATTTTTATGCTCAAAGTTATGTATTCCTTATTTAAAGAATTCTGATAATCCTCACATATTAAATCTCTCACCCCCGTTAAATATGGACTCAAAATGGTTTGCTCATCACGTAGCCTATACCATGTCAAAATACGGTATGAGTATGTGTGTCCTTGGTATGGCTGAAGAATTAAAAAAGGATGGGATAGCAGTAAACGCTTTATGGCCTAGAACTGCTATCGCCACAGCAGCAGTAAAGAATTTACTGGGAGGGGAAACTGCTGTCAAGCACGCGAGAAAACCAGAAATTGTAGCTGATGCTGCTTACATAATTTTAACTAGACCCAGTAGAGATTATACAGGTAATTTTTTCATTGATGATGAAGTGTTAATCGAAGATGGAGTAACCGATCTAAGTAAGTATTCTGTTGTACCTAACGCTCGACTTACGCCAGATTTTTTTCTGTATGGTGGAGGACAAACTTAGTTATTTTTTTAATTTAAATCATAATTTCCTTTGTTCAAATAAGATAGAAAATGCCTTATTCTGGTTTACTAATTTTAGTAAATATTATTAAAGAAAGTTATTTAATTCACTCATACTCTTTAATATTAATAAAAAATAATATTCGCTTAATATAAGAGATGATTAAATTGAAATCAAAAGTGCGAGTTGTTCTATTCGGACCTCCAGGAAGTGGAAAAGGCACGTTCTCTTCTCAAATAAAGAAAGTATTACCTGATATACCGCATATTAGCACTGGGGATATTTTCCGAGAAAATTTAAAAAATGAAACGCCCATTGGTTTAAAGGCTAAAGAATATATGGATAAGGGTGAATTAGTTCCGGATGAAGTAACTATTGATATGGTAGGGGATAGACTTAGTAAAGAAGATGTAAAAGAGCATGGATTCATATTAGATGGCTTTCCAAGAACTATAACCCAAACTGAAGCTTTAACCGAGATAACTAAAATAGATCTATTCCTTTTATTAGATGTAAGTCGCGATATCATTACAAAAAGAATTTTAGGAAGGTACTCTTGTAAAAATTGCGGTGAAATCTATAATAAATACACTCTTCCTCCAAAAACAGAAGGTATTTGCGATAAATGTGGCGTTGAAATTAAATTTGAACAAAGGAGCGACGACAATGAAGAAACTTTAAAAAATCGGTTAGATACTTACGAAAAGAACGCAAAACCAATAATAAAATACTACAAAAAGAAAAAGTTGATGAGAAAGATAAACGCTGAAAATACTTTAGAATTAACCGAGAAGGATATTAAAAAGATACTCGAAGTGTAAATTTATTTTTACAATAATTTTTTTTATAGGATTATAATGAAATATAAGATCTGTGTTGCAATTCCAATTAAATCCGATGATCTTAATAAAAATAGGCAATTAGTAGAAAAATCGCTAGAAAAAAAGCCTGATTTAATTGAATTTAGATTTGATTACATAAATGAAGTTAAATTTATCACTCTTTCCTTTTTAACTGAATTGTTGAGTCTTATCACACCTAAAATACCAATAATCTTTACTTTTAGGAGAATTCAAGAGCGAGGCCAATATAATCTTAATAAAGATGAACGATTACAAATTTTAAAGTTATTGGTTGAGGCAAAACCCGATTATTTGGATATAGAAATGAAGTCTGATATTAAAATTTTGAAAATAATTACAAATTTAGCTTACAAAAATAATGTAGATTTAATTTTCTCTTTTCATGATTTTGAAGATACACCTACATATGGAGAAACAATTTCTCTTCTAGATAAGCTTAAAGATAAGTTGGTTCATGATTGCTCTTTAGATTTAGATAAAATACATGAAAGTGTCTTTAAATTAATATTTACTCCTCAAAAATTCGAGGATAATTTAAACATTTTAAAAATTTGCAGAACAATTTCACAAGACGGCAAAAAGATAGTATGTTTTGCCATGGGCGAATTGGGGATTTTTTCCAGAATAATATGCGTTAAATTTGGTTCACTATGGACATATGGTTCTCTAGGAATAAAAACAGCTCCTGGACAAATTAACGTCAAAACTTTACGAGAAATACATCAATTATTATTTAATTCTAATTCTTGAGGTTAATGACATTTCGATCTGAATTAATATCAAAATGAACGGGGAATTTTTGACCAACAAGTTCTTGTTTCTCTAATTTAATTAAGATATCTGGTTCAGCATTAATAAAAGCTATAGTACGACGATTACTTTCAAGAGTTCCTATTACAATCCCTTGCTTGGGTACTCCAGTTCGATCATAAATTATAGTATATCCCTCTATGGTAAGTTCTCCATTAGCTTGTTCTATTGGTTTTGGTAATTGTTTTGATAAGATGGACTGTTGTATTTCAGTCTGATTTTCTTCACCCCATTGTATAAAAGGTGGGTCAGTACCGTAAATACCAAAGGACTGTTTTGTATTATATCCTCCATTTGCTATAACCATTACCTTCAATAAAGGATTTTTACGAATAAGATATACAGCAGAAACGATTGCGTGTAAAGAATAATTGCTCCATGGACCGCCAAAAAATGGAAGCCCACCTGTAATCGATAATGGACGAGGATCATCTTCCAGTATCCCTAATTCATTTTTAATGATTTCTACAATAGACGGAAAACAACTATAAATGTCAAAAAGATCAATATCATCAAGTTTAAGTCCAGCTTGTTCTAATGCTAGAATTGCTCCTTCTTTTGCTGCGGGCGAATTATTAAGCTTTGGACGTTGGGTAATATTAAAAATGTTTTTAAAGTCTGCACCCCCCATTGGATAAATCCAGAGTTTAGAGTCAATATTGAGTTTTTCAGCGATTCTCTTACTTGTCATTATTAATGCGCTGGATTGATCTACAAATACATTAGAACACATAAGTTTAGTATAAGGGTGAGTTATATATCTGTTTTTAGAAGTTGGAGTTATAATTTCTTTAGCAGTATAAGAGCGTTGAGTCCAAGCATAGGGGTTATTAGATGCAATCTTTGAGAAATGCTCAAAAATTTTACCTATATGATTTTCATGCTCTTCCAAGCTTCTTCCTGAAGCAGCGCGTACAGCAGTCTCAAAAATGGCATATGTAAGAAGAGGAAATATCAATCTATATCTATTTGCAAATTCGTTTATACCATTCCATAATTTACCCTCCATATATTTAGGAGTCTTCAATTTGGGCCAATTTAAATCAATTTTCCCCTTTTTTGCTTTATATATGGAGTATGAAGCTTCTCCACCCGTAATTAGGACTGCTTGACTTTTTCCAGAGGTTATAGCCTTCGCGGCCCTATTTACTAACATCTGAGGACTATTGCCCCCATCCGGTAAATAAACTTTATGTGTGGGTTTTAAACAGAGTATCTTGCTAAGCTCTTCTGGCGCATCCTCGTAGGACCAACTATTAATATTTACCATATAAACTGAATCAATTACATTCTTTAAATTGGGCGTCCCAGTATCAGTTAAAGCTATCTTACATGCGTTAGCCATGAGATTTAGCGGATCAAGTGGATCAAGAGTGCGTTTATGTTGTGTAAACTGACCAGCTCCTACAATTATTGGATATGATTTATTACTCATAATTGATTGATTAATGTAAAAAATATTTTAAAATTAAATAGGAAAAGAATAAGAACCTCTTATCAATTATTATTTAACAACAGATAAGAAATTATATTTATTGTGCTCTATCAAATACAGTACCGCAACTACCGCATTTCATTCGTTTTTTATAAACTGGGGCTCCCTGCATTGAATAATAGAGCACGTGTGTTTTATCAGGCTCTTCGTGTAATTTCCGAGGATTTTCTTCCCCACAACTTTCACATTTGGTTCTTTTAGTTTCTGTCATTTTTTTTTCTCAAAGGTGTTTTGAACAAATAATAGGTTTTATAAATTTAAATTTGGGTTTTACAATAAATTTGCGTTACCTCATCTCAAAAAATAAAAAGAATATTAATTTGATATTTAAATAATTAATGATCTACTTATCAGCATTTCCTAGAACCCGTATTATTCTTTTCCTTTATAGCTTAAATGCTTTCCTGTTCCCATTCATAGGTTTAAGGGGCGTATTAGGTTTTTTATTCTTAAATCGCTTATAACCAAATTTTTTCAGTTTCTGTCTATTCTCTCAAATATTAGTTTTTTCAATGATCTCACTTAGAATTTCATCAATTGTTTTGTCTGTGGTGTTAATAACAATTTCTGCTGATGCTTTATAATAAGGTTCTCTTTGTTTCAATGCTCTTTCGATTTCTTTCATTGGATCTTCTTTGTCGATTACTGGTCTAGTCTCTTTCCCATCTTTCATTACCCTATTATAAATTTCTTTAGGGCTTGCTGTTAATAAAACGATATAACAAGTTTTTTTTAAATTTTCTATATTTACTTCGTTTAAAACAATTCCTCCCCCACATGATATAATTGTTTTTTTTAGTTTTGCTGATTTCCTACAAGCTTCAATCTCGTATTCTCTAAATTTCGTTTCACCGTTTTCCGAAAAGATATTATGGATTGCTTTACCCGTCATCTCAATAATTAGTTGATCGGTTTCTATAAATTTATAATCTTTTCCTAGATATTCCTTCAATGCCTTTCCTACTGTGGATTTACCCGTTGCCATAAAACCAATCAACGCAATAGAATCTTTAATCATACCAAATTAAACCAAATAGTATTTTTTTAATAAATCTAACTGCATTTCAATTTTTTTTCTTTGTTACCTGTGTCCTAATACCAAGAAAATAAGTAGAATAATCATTTCATTGAAAATCCGTGATTTCCTAAAATATCCTTTTGTAAACCTATGTAATTTCCATTAAGATATGCGAAGCAATTAAATTTTTCAGGGTCTAATCTATTATTTGTTACAAATCGCGAATCAGAATGAGTTGCAACCACTTCTCCAAAATAACACACATGAGAACCTAGTTCTATTCGTTTTATTACCTTACACTCCATATTCCATGGAAATTCTTTGACCATAGGGACTTGAACTACGATACCTTGTTCTTTAGTTAGGTTTAAATCTTCCCATTTATTCACATCTCTTCCAGAACGCGTCCCACAATAATCCATTTCTCTCAATTGGTCTTTTGTAGGGTAATTGATCACAAACTCTCCATGTTTTTCAATTAATTTGTAGGAATGGCGCCTAGGTTGTATTGAAATTGCGATAATTGGAGGTTTCATACATACTTTACCAACGTAAGCTAGAGTAATTAAATTCGCTTCCTCACCAATCCCTACAGATATAACCGTCGCAGGCATTGGAAACATCGTAATTCCCGTGTTAAGAGAAATCTTATTCATTTTTTAAATTCATCCTTTAATTGTTTTCTAATTATAGCTAAATAAATATAAATTTATTTATTCTTAAACATATTAATAGTTTTAAATTTAATAATTATAGTAATAAAATGCTAAAAAAACCATATATAACCGCTCGTACTAATGTTTTATGTGTTATTGGACACCCAATCGAACATAGTATGAGTCCGATAATGCATAATGCTGCCCTTAAAGATTTTTCTCTCGATTATGTATATGTCGCTTTTAATATTCCACCAAAAGACCTTAAAAAGGCAGTGTTAGGGTTTAAAATGTTTAATATAAAAGGAATAAATGTTACTATTCCATATAAAGAAAGAATTATCCCGTATTTAGATGAGATTGACCCACTTGCTGAAAAGATAGGTGCTGTTAATACTATAAAAAATAAAGGTAAATATTTGATTGGGAAAAACACAGACGCATCTGGGGCTAAAAAAGCTTTATTAGACGCGGGGTGCGAATTAACTGGAAAAAAAGCATTAATATTAGGCGCAGGAGGGGCGGCTAAAGCAGTTAGTTTTGCTATATCAGAGGATTTAGATGCGTTATATATAGCTAATAGAACCGAAAAACGAGCAATAAAATTAGCTAAGGATTTGACTAATAAAACGAATATTAAAGCAGTAGGAAAGAAAATGAGTATAAATACCCTGAAGAACTTAATAAATGACGTAGATATTTTAATAAACACTACTCCACTCGGGATGTATCCAGATATTGAAGAAACGCCGATTTCTGAGGAAATGCTACACAATAAATTGTTTGTATTTGATATCCTATATAATCCTCGCGAAACTCGATTATTAAAAGAAGCTAAAAAAATTGGTTGCAAAACACTAGGTGGATTAGATATGTTTGTTAATCAAGGCGCTTTAGCATTTGAATGGTGGACTGGTAAAAAACCAAATTTAAATTTAATGAAAGAAAAAGTAGTTGAATTTTTAGGGAAAAAATAATGTTGGGTAAAAGATTTACTATTATTGGCGGTTCTGGCGGAATGGGTAAAGTTTTTGGAAGATTTTTTAAAAAACATGGTTTTACTATAACTTTATTTGCCCGAGACGAAGATAAACTAAAAAAAGCAGCAATAGAATTGGGTGTTAATTACGAGCTATCGCTTGAAAAAAGCGTTAAAAACGCCGACACCGTTATGATCTCGATCCCAATAAGCTCTACTCCTGATATGATAAGAAAAATAGCACCACTTTTGAAAGAAAATGCGATAGTCTTTGATATTACGTCTTTAAAATATGCCGTTTTTAAAGCCCTAACAGAAATAAAAACTAATTTTCCAGTAAATTGCATTTCACTACATCCCATGTTTGGTCCAGGAATAAAAGATATGAAAAACTATTTTATGATGGTATTAAAAGTTGGAGGAACTGACCAATACGACGAATTAATTAATGAACTTTTGGATTTATTTAAATTAGATGGATTAATAATTACTGAAACCTTACCAGAGATTCACGATAAGAGAATTGCTCTAACGTTAGGCGTACCTCACATGTTGAGCATTCTTTTTCTAAATCTTCTTAATAGTACCAATGAACCTTTAAATGAATTAACCAGATACACAGGTACTACTTTCTTGCTTCAAAAAGTTTTTGCAGAGAGTATTATCCAGAGGGAAATGGAAATGTTTGGAGAAATCCAAATGGAAAATAAAGAGTTTCTTAAAATCTTAGATTTATTCGAAAAATTACTCCATAAATATAAAAAAATAATTGAAGAAAAAAATGTTATAGGTTTTAGCGAAATTTTTTCTCAAAGCTTAGAATATTCTAAAGAAGACGACTACTTTGAGAATTCTTACAAGTACTTTTATGATTTTATGAATATTTTAAAAAGAGAAAATAAAAAATAAATATTTAATTAATTTTTGATCCACAGAACGCACAAAATTTTAACCCTTCTCTCTCAGAAAGTTGTACTCCACAGTTGTAGCAAAATGGGGAGTGTTTTTCAATTACGGGCTCACTTGCTTTATAAAATTTAACCTCTTGATAACTATTATCTTCGCTAGTTTTTAGAGGTGAATAATTATTGGTTTGTTCCGATAAATAGGGTCCGCAGTTAGCTTTACAGTGAATACAATGAGTTGGTTTTTTATCGTAGTAAATTGCGAGATAAATAAGTAATCCAAACCCCGCTGTAAATATACACAAAATAATTACCAAACCTAAATCAATTTCTTCTCTCACTGTAAGAACATTCGTCTTACAATTAGGGCAATACATTGTTGTAATTTTTTTTTACCTCCTTTATCTATTTTCAGTAATATTATTTATTCTTTAATTAAATTTGAAATCAAGAGATTAAAAAAAATTTGGAGTCCAATTTTTAAAAGAACATCTAAAATTTTTATATATTTCAATTTTAAAATCCGTGAGGTTATTAAAAATTAAGTTTAAATTAAAGTATATGAATCTAATTTAGAGAGTTCAACAATGGAAAAATTAACATCGTTTCAGGTCTATAGTGCTGAAAATATTGGACCTATTAATATTTTGGTGGATAAAATATGGGTAAAAGATAATAGAATCTATTTCAGAGTACAAAAAATCTTATCAATTGAAAAACCATACTTGAGAAAAGAAAAAAGCCCCAATATTTATTCTATCCACAAAAATGATTTATTTAGTATAAGATGTAGACTATATTTTTAATGGGGAATTATTTAATAAATTAAACTTTCGTGCCACAATGTGTGCAGAAAGTAGCGTCCTTATTTTCTAAGCGCTCTCCACAAAATGGACAGAAATTCAGTTGTATGGTTTTAACATCTTCAACCGATTCACTAATTCTATATTCATTTTTTTGCTGATTTTGAGTTTCAGTCTGAAAGCGATATGGATTTTGATCTTTTTGAGCTATTTGTTGCGCAGGTTGGGCGGAAGGAGCTGTTATTGTTGTAATTTGTGAGTGACAGTGAACACAACAATCTTCAGTTTTGCTATAATAAATTATTAAATATATAATAAGACCAATTCCTCCTGTAAAAATCAATAAAATTATTGCTAATGGCCAATTTATGTCTTCTCTAACTAATAAAACATTTTGTTTGCAATTAGGACAAAATCCTGTGGGATTTCTTGTTGCCATACTTATCGTCTTAATTTATTTTTAAATTAACTTATTAATGCAAATGTATTAAGATATTGAATACACATTTTCCTTTAAATTTTTAATCAACCTTAAAACCTAAATTAGTTAAAATTCAAATGATTAATAATATATAGAGAAATTACAATATTTTCCTATTAATTTTTATAGATTCAAATAATAATTTAACATGAAATAAACGATGCAACAAACATTATTTATTGTTTTAGACGGAATTGATGGCTCAGGAACTACGACACATAGCAGATTATTGGCAGGCTTTTTAAGTTTGAAAGGTTTAAAGGTCCATTTAACTCACGAGCCTTCAAATAGCGAAATTGGAAAATTATTAAGAAATTTTTTGAAAGATGATAAAATTCCACCATCAACGGACGCCTTATTGTTTGCCGCTGACAGGGATCTTCATTATAGAAATGAAATAAAAATGAAATTAGAAGAAGGTTATATTGTCATATCAGATAGGTATATTGAATCTTCTATTATATATCAATCATCTCAATCTGAAAAAATAACAATTGAATGGGTAAAGAGCTTAAATAAGTTTGCAGGTAAACCCGACTTAACAATTATTTTAGACATTGATCCTAAAATGTCATTAGCAAGAAAAAATCAAAGGGATTTAGAAAAATTCGAAGATACTTCATTTTTAGAACAAGTAAGAAAACTCTACATTACACGTGCCAAAGAAGAGGAGTATTTTATAATAAATACTGACGATATAATTGAACTTGTTCAAGAAAAAATTCAACAGATTGTATTAAATAAACTAAAAGTTAAGGGGATTCAAGTTAAAGAATAAATTTTGTATAATATAATATTTTTTGTGTAAACCAAGAACTTACACGTGAAACAGAATGAGTTATACAATAGCAGAAAAAATACTAAAA
Source organism: Promethearchaeia archaeon (assembly GCA_029856105.1). Classification (GTDB taxonomy): domain Archaea; phylum Asgardarchaeota; class Lokiarchaeia; order Sigyniarchaeales; family SOKP01; genus SOKP01. The sequence goes on from JAHQWH010000223.1 coordinate 13,783, forward strand.
GAACATTCAAATCTTAAAGAGATATCGCCTGGACAATTTATCAATTCTGATATTGATTTGATAATGGTTCACGAACAATTAGGTGGAAGAATTCATATAGAATACGAGAAACTCGGAATAGATTATGTATGGGATCCAGACAAGATTTTTTTCATATTAGATCACTGGGTACCTCCCCCCACGATATCCTCAGCCAAAATGCACCAAGACGCAAGAAAATTTGCTGAGAAATATAAGTTCACTAATAACTATGGTTATCAATTAGACAAAGGCATATGTCATCAAGTTTTACCCGAAATGGGTTTTGCAAGACCCGGAATGTTAATTGTGGGCTCTGATAGTCATACGACAACATACGGGGCTTTTAATTGTTTGTCCACCGGTATAGGTGCTACAGATGTTTCTGTCGTGTTTGCTACGGGTAAGATGTGGTTTAAAGTTCCCGAATCGTTTAAAATTAATTTATCTGGCACTCTAGATAAAGGTGTAATGTCAAAAGATTTTATCTTAACATTGATAGGAGATAT
>JAHQWH010000225.1 GCA_029856105.1 Promethearchaeia archaeon
CGAAATGATCGAAGATAACTAAGAAAATCATTACTGCTTTCAGAAAATCTATTTGAAAATAGTTCGTCTTACGTCCATTTTGTTCTTCTTGTTCAAGATCTTGTAAAATAGTTTCATTCATGTTATTTATCGAAATTTTTAATGTTCATTTTTTATTGTAAATTATAATATTTTTACGGTATAGTAAATTATAATACTTTATCATTGCAAAATTTTATATTGTTAAAGGAGTCCGATTTTTACAATTGAGGACATATTATAGAAATTATTCATTTAAAAATTAAGCTTGAATTATCTGATTTTAATTGTTTAGTTTTTATTAATTTGAGCTAGAAATAGATCTGCTATCGTGAGCCATTTCAGCTTTGTTTCAGAGTCAGATTTACTTTTGGTTGCTAAATTTTTACCTTCTTTTAGATTTTTAAGTGCTAAATCATATTTTTCAAGAGCTTTATAACAAATTCCTAATTTAATGTAAGTTTGATAAACGTACCAATCATCAATTCCTATCACCATCGCCTTGAGGAACTTTTTGATTGCTTCATCATACTCTTCAAAATACATCAAAATTTCACCGTAAGTATCTTGATATATTCCATTTTCGGGTTCTATTTTAGTGAGTTCTTTTATAATTTTAATCGATTCTTCTTTGTTGTCTAAATAATACGTCCAATAGGCTTTATAACAGATAAGATCATTGTTATTTGGAAATTCTTGAATAAGGTTGTTAATTATCTTTAATCCTGTTTCAATATTTTGATTTCTTCTATGCACTACCGCCGTTAATAATTTAATATCTTTTTCACTTTCAGGAAAAAGTTCAAGCATATTATTCAATAGTTTTAATGCTTCTTGGTATTGGTTAAAATAAATCAATGTTCTAATCTTCAAATAATACAGGTCAAGATTTTCTGGCTTCAAATCAATTTTTTTATCGATTTCTTTTATTTGTTCTTCATATTGATTTTCCATATTTTCAGTGATTTCTAATTGAAAATTATCTGATATGCTCTGCCAAATAATACCCTCTAATTTGTCATATGTTTCTTTTAATTTTCTTCTAGTCTTAATTTTATAAGCAAGATATTTAATATATTCGGGTAAAAACTGTTTTAATGCTGGTTTTAAGTCTGCATTAAATAAGATTTCACAGCTCTTGTTTGCGATACCATCTACTATGGATTCAATATCTATTGTAGGGTCATTTTGAGTTGATTGTGAGAAGAGTTTATTCAAATAAAACACTTTAGTCATATTATTCTCAACCAATGCTCGAAGAATTCTTTCTATTTTTCCGTCTGATTTAAAGTAATATTGTTCCCCTGATGGTTGCGGTAATATAAAAAACCTTTGTGGATAGATTTTGCCTTCCGATATTTCAGTAATATAATAGTCAAGCGTAGTTTTCTTAATTTTATATATTTTTGAAAAATCTTCTGGAGAAATGAAGTTTGGGTAATTATCTGGATGATTAATTGAAAGAAATAATAAAATTTTGTGAAAAACCGCCTCGTCTTTTAATATTGGCTTTACTTTTTCATAACCTAATGTTAAAATAGTGTTAAGAAATCTAAATTGAATATCTTTATCTTTAATTCTGAAACAATCGAAAAATTGAATTGTTTTATTAGTTATCTCTTCAATTCGTTTACCTTCTTCTTCTAAAATGGTTTGTCTATCTAAGTCGTATTTTTGAAGCATCCTTGAATACTCAGATTTACCGGCTCTAGTTATTATATATTTTCCCTCCTTTTTTATTAAAAAACCCTTTTCGATTAGTATACTCAGATTTTTTGACAAGGAAGATTGATTAATTGAGAGGGGATCTTCAAGAAATTCAGACCTTTTACAGTAATCATTATTGTAAACCATCCATAGAATCCAGTGAGAGTAGTTTCTTCCGCTTTTTAAAATAATATTTGGAGGATAAATTAGTTTATGAGTCTTTCCTTTGGGACTGGATAACTCATGAAATTCTTTTCTTCCCTCGGAAGTAATTCTATAATGCCCTCGAGAAAGTTTTTCTGCATAACCGTTGCGTTTTAAAGCTTCAAGATGTCTAGATAAAGTCCCAGGCGGGATTTCAATTGGTTCCTTACAAAAATCTGCCCACTTACACACATCATTATTATTCAACATCCAGAGAATGATATGGTCATAATTTGGCCTTTTCCACTTAGAGGGTATATATATCTTTTCTGGAGGATAAGTTACATTTCCCATAATTTAAGAAATCAAAATGTAATTTTTCTGAATTATAGATCAACATCTATTCTATTTATATTTATTTCATAAAAGTTTCAATAAAAATCGAAACTATCGAGAAACTATCGATAGCTCAATTATATATGCAACAATATCTAAAATTCTAATTAATCATCATAAAGATGATAAAACCGAAATTTAACAAAAAAGAGTGGAAAAAAAAAATGACCGAAATTAAAAAACTTACAAAAATCGTACTTATAGTGGATGCTATTATTTGGTTCATATTTGGGACACTCCTTACATTTCTATATGATATGGCATTGAATCCTGAGGGTTGGACAAATCCCTATTTCCCAAGAATGTTTGGGGGAGTTAATTACCTATCTGCCATTTTCGCAATTTTAATGTTTCGCAAAAAGGAATGGGAAGAAATTAAATTTACATTTGCGTATTTGGTAGGATGGTGTTTATCGACATTAATCATTGAAGTTGCTGTATTAGCTACATTTGGCTCCACTTTTGGAGCTTCGATAATTCAATCAGGTTTAGGTACTATAACCATAGAGGCTGTACTTTTAACGCTTGGAATTGTCTCTTATATCAAACAGAGAAGCTAAACGCAACATATGAAAAATTAATTAATAAATTTTTTTTTTTTAGTTCTAGTTCCTGATTATAGAAACCTTTCTGAATAATAAATGAATTTTTCTTAACTTTTAACTTAATATTCAAAATCCAAATGAAAGTCTTTTTATAAAGGAGTTATACACTAGATTTAAAATCATAAATGGTTTATTAATTCATAAGGTTTAATCTATATTAATTAATAAAATGTCTTATTCAAAGCTAAATCCACTAATGTTGGCAGAAGAGCTTTTTGATACGGGCAACCTTGATGAAGCTCTTGAAATACTAAATCATGAGAGCCATTTTGAGGGGCTTAGTCTTCAGCAAAAAAGTCATTTTCAGTTTCTTAAGGGTTTAATTCTCTTGTATCTTAATCAAGGAGAAGAACTCATTAATTTCGGCGAGATAATGTATAAAGAAGGTCAAAAATGTAAGGATAAGCTCCACTCTTTTGATGGATTATGGTTTATTATCATTGGATTAGCTATATCAGGTAAATTTGAGGAAGCGTTTAATTTTTTTAAAGAAATTGAATTAGTAATAAAGTCTATTTCAAATGCGTCTAAAGAAATTATAACTCAAAGAAAAGTTCGTCTAAGTGTAACAAAAGCCTTTGTTGGATTGCATGGTGGTAATGTAGATTTGGGTGAGAAGTCTTTAGAGTGGATCTTAGATTCACAAGAAAAATTCGATAAATCATTCGAAATCGTCTGGGCTAATCTTATAATGGCGAGTTATTTAATGCGAGTAAAAAGCAGGTTTGATCTTTGTCTGGAGCACATCAAAAAAGCATTATCTCTTGCAAAGGAAATTAAATTCAATCACTTCTGGATTGCTCTGTGTCAACTCTATTTTGGAGGATATTATATATCTATTGGCGAAATGGATAAGAGCTTGAAATATAACATAAAGGGTTTAGAATTATTTAAAAAGATAAAGAGTAGTTTTAATATTGCAATTCTATTAAATAATATTGGGAATTTATATGGTGAAATGGGTGAATATGAACTTGCTGTGGAACATTTAGAGGAGAGTATAAATCTTTTAGAGCAGATTCCTCAAAGTTTCTTTTCTATTGAAGGTACTATTGAAAGTTTAATAACCTTAGCCGTTGAAAATGGAGATAAGGAACGTGCTCAAAAATATTTTCATCGTTTGGAAAATATTTATAACCAGAAAAGAGGCGATGGAATTGAATTTAGTTACAAATTCGCTAAAGCCCTAATTTTAAAAACAAGTTCTCGAATCCGAGATAAAGCAAAAGCAGAAGATTTATTCAAAGAACTTATAGAAACTGAAACTATATTTTTTGATGTTATTATAAAAGCTCATATCCATCTTTGTGACATACTTCTCACGGAATATCGTATAGAGAATAATGTTGAGGTACTTAATGAACTTAATTATTATATTTCCAGGCTATTGGATATTGCTGAAAAGCAACATTCATATCTAGTTTTTTGTGAGTCGTTCATATTACGAGCTAAATTAGCTTTGATTGATTTCAATATGAAAGCAGCAAGGCGTTACTTAACTCAAGCTCAAAAAATAGCGGAATCATATGGAATAAAACGATTGGCGATGAAAATTTCATATGAACACGACGAATTACTTAAACAATCTAAACTATGGGAGAGCTTAAAAGAATCAAAAATGCCGTTATCTGAACGTTGGAAACTTGCTGGCTTGAACGAACAAATGGTGAAAATGGTGAAAAAACGAATGATTGAAATTCCGAAGCTTTCAAACGAGGAGCCTGTTCTTCTTTTAATCGTATCAGAGGGAGGGGTACCTTTTTTTTCACATTCTTTTATAGAGGATAAATCCTTTGGATCGCACCTTTTTGGTGGTTTTCTGAGTACAATTGATTACTTTATTAAAGAAATGTTTTCAGAAGGATTGGATCGAGCAGTATTCGGTGAACATACGCTTCTTATGAAATCTATTCCGCCATTTTTCATTTCTTACATATTTAAAGGCGACTCTTATTATGCTCTACAAAAATTAGATTATTTTAAAGATCACTTACAAAAAGATGAGGATATTTGGAAAAAATTACTCAGATATAAACAAGTAAACGAATCAATTAATTTAAGAGATATGCACGTGCTTGAATCCTTAATAGCTGATATTTTTATTGCTAAGAGTATAATATCTAGCGATCTTTAAAAATAAAACTTAAGAATTATAGTATTAAAACTCAACTACCTAAAGTTTTATATTCCGCACCATCTAATTTTACATTAAAGTAAAATTTTAATTAAAAAGCACTTAATTATTCAATGACTAATTCTCGGGAATTTGAATTTAAAATATCCATAATAGGAGATGGAGGTGTCGGGAAAACTTCTTTAATTAAGAAGTTTACGAATGGAACTTTTGAGAAAGATTATATTAAGACTATCGGCGCTCAATTTTCAAAGTATGATAAAAAAATTAATGAAGATGTAATTAATTTAATATTTTGGGATATTGCAGGTCAAAAGGATTTTAAATTTCTACATCCCTTATTTTATAAAGAAAGCCGAGCTGGAATCATTGTTTGTAGCCTTGAAGTAAACGATTTAGGAAAAAACAGCTTCTTACATGTAGAGAATTGGTGTAAAGAATTAGAAAAGTATTGTGGCGATATTCCTGTAGTTTTATTTGCAAACAAAGTTGATTTAGTAGATGAAAATAAATTAAGTAAAATCAGATTTCGAGAATTTGCAGAAAATTATAATTTACTTGAATATTATATTACTTCCGCAAAAACAGGAGAGGGAGTAATAGAAGCATTTAATTCAATTATTGAAAAATTATATTATAAATATAAAACTTTATCTTCCCAGAAATAACCCATTTCTTTTTCTCGTCCGTGTTCAAATCGGAAGTGCGTTTATCACTTTAGAAAGTTTGTCAAAAAAATTATAACAAAAATTAGCATTTAGCACTCTTGAAAAGAATGCTAAGTATACATTTCTTCAGGAGGAGGCTTATTGTATGGAGTTCTATAAAAGTTCGAATATAACTGTCTTAAATTTTCTCTAAATCGAGTAGAGTTATATTTCCAAAGCAAATCGCTTAAATCAACGTTTTTTGGATTGTACCCTGCTTGGTCATAAATTTTCCTTCTTTGGGGATCGCTTAATGTATCGTAGGCTTCGTGTAGTTCAATAAATCTCTCCTTAGCTTTGGGATCGGTTTTATTAAGGTCGGGATGATATTTTTTCGCTAGTTTCCGATAAGACCGTTTAATCTCTTCCTTGGAAGCGTCTGCTTCGACCTCGAGAATTTTATAATAATCCTTATTCTTTTCCATTTTAGATATTTTTCTTTATTTTTGTATAAGAAGAAAATGAGGAAATATAAATCCTTGGTCTTTTAAAAAAAAAAGTAGAAGTTATTTGCTTTTCTATTACTCTTTGATTGCTTTGTGTTCGTAATCTTCCCTTTTTATCATTAGGAAGGCCAAAAGGCCAATATTGCCCCCTATGGCTAAAAATAGAAACACTATTAGATACGATGCGGTAGCTGTTAAAATAATTCCTGTTAAAGACATCCCGACTATAGAACCTAAATTTGCGAAAGCATTACACATAGAATAATAAGTACTACTCATTTCAGGGTGCTGCTTTGAAATTTCAGTTACTACAGCAGCGTAGCTAGAATGTCGCCACCCAATTGCTATACCTACAAATGACGAAAAGATCAATAAAATATGCCATTCTAATGGAGCCATCATTAGAAATAAAGCGATGGTAGTTATAATGTACGCAAGATAAACGCTTATTTTTCTTGTGATTCGATCAGCGATTTGTCCTCCGAGTATTGCTCCAATCACCACCCCAATAGCAATTATCATAGTTAAGTAGCCATTTACTAAGTATATCTCTAAATCATCGCTAGGCAGTGAAAGGGATGTCCCACTTGAAGATAATAAACCCATTTGTATTAAGATGAAAATTGAGACAAACAAAACACCAACAGAATCTATAAGAGCAGCGAATAAAGAAAATCCGTAAGCTTTCCAATCTCTTTTATTGTTGAACATTTCCTTGAGATGCTTACCAATTTTGGCTTCTGGGTATGACTTAGGCTCTTTTATGAGAACGGTTAAAAATGAACACAAAATAGTTAAAATTCCTATAAGGATAAATAACATTGGTACATTTAAAACGCCGGTTACTACTAATAAAGCAAATAATGGACCTCCAGCTACAGCTCCTACTGACCTTAGACCCCAATTAAACCCTGATACGCGTCCTAATTTTTCTTTTGGTGTAATATCCAGCATTAAACCGTCGATAATTGTATCACCCCAAGCAACTCCAAGAAAAATTAGAAGACCCATAATCGTAAAAACAGAAATGGCGTTTTCAGAGTTAATCGTGTTATTTAATCCTAAAATCATCCATAATAGTCCTGAAAATGATACCATGCCTATTATCCAAGGTCGTCTTCTCCCTATTTTTTTAAGCCCAAATTTATCGCCAAGAATTCCATAAAAAATTTTAAAAATCCAAGGTAAACCAATTATGGATCCCATAAACGCGAGTTTCGAAGCATCGAGCACTCCAATAAATTGGATCAAATAAATTGGTATAATTACCGCAAATAGAGATTGATTTATTCCTTGGAAAAGGTAATTCACATTAAAAATAGCAATATAATAACTCTTAAATTCGACTTGTTCTAGTTCAGTCATTTTTTTTTTTTAATATTTTAATTAGTTTCAATAATTAAATTATTCGACATTTATAAAATTTCTAGTAGGATAAAGATAATGAATATCATTTATTTTTTCCTCTTTACATTTATGTAAATGTATTATTGACATAAAAGTAAGCGATATATCTAGGTTTTAAAAAGATGATCCGAAATTATCACTTAAACTTAGTATTAGATTGTTTAATATTAGATTCATTATCTCTAATAGAAAAACTCTTATTACTCAGGAATTATGATCGTATGGTCCTCTTTAATACGATCTAATACTATTTGAGTCTTAATTTCTTCAACACCGGGAAGGTTTCGCAATTTCTCAATTAAAACCATTGAATCTTCGTGATCCATACATTTAGCCATGATAAACAAGGGATATTCCCCCGTGACTATATACGCAAACTTGATTTTTTCCATACCTTCAATATGTCCCTTAATGCGTTCCAAAGGCTCAGAAGAATTTACTCGTAATGAAGCTATTACCATTTCGCGATATCCTAATTGACGGCAATCTATTAAAGCTACGTATTTTTTAATAAGATTTTCTTCTAACCTTACTATTCGAGACCTTATAGCAGTAGGACTTTTTCCAACTTTCACAGAAATCTCTTTTATTGTAATTTTTGCATCGTTTTGTAGTAATTCTAAAATGTCTTTATCAATTCCATCAATCTCTGGAAGTTTTAAGTTTGTTGCTGTCATGTTATTTTTCTTATTATTTTTATATTTTTTAAAAATTTTATTCTCTAAAGCTTTATTAAGATTTTATTACTTATAATTTTTTCACTAAAATCACACTTTACTTTAGTGATTTTTTATAGATAAATCAATTTCTTATAGTTAAAAAAACTACTATTTAAATATTATTTCATATTTATTTACTACAAAGATATCATAAATTAATTTAATTTGATACCATAATAAAAAAAAATAGATAAAATAACTATTGAAAGTGAAAAAAATGGCTGATAAAACAGTTGATTATACTGGTTTAAAATGTCCGTTACCAGTTTTGAAAACTAAAAAAGAATTGAAAAGTTTGACTTCAGGACAAATAATTGAAGTAATCGTTGATGATGTTGGGGCGAAGAAGGACATCCCAGCGCTTCTCACTAAAATAGGCGACGAATTAGTCGAACTTCGAGAAGATAATGGAAACTTAATTTTTGTCATTAAAAAGGCTTAAAACGCATTATACGGAGTAAGGATATTAACATGTCTAAATATATTTTCTTTATTAGCACAGAACCCTATAAATTTCAAGCTGTTGATTCTTTAATTGAGATTTGTAAAGCTATTATTAGAAAGGGAAATACAGTAAGGGGATTATTCTTTTACGGCTCGGGAGTATACAACTTGAAGAAAGATATTAGCAGTGGCACTTCAATCAGGAACATTCCAAAGAAGTTAGAAGAATTTTGCGGTGAAAATAAGATACCTGTTGTTGGTTGTAGTACTTGGGTTAGTCTTACAGGTTTAAACGAAAGCAATTTCATCAATGGAGCTACCGAAGAGGGATTAGGGGACTTCTCAAATTGGGCAATAGAATCAGATAAATTAATTGTATTCGGAACGGGGGGCTAAAACTATGGTAGAATCTGTTGTAATTATAACCGATCAATCACCTACTGGCAAAAATTCTGCAGCTGAAGCGATTCGAATTGGTTCGGGATTTGTAGCTCTTGGAGAATCTATCAATTGCCAAATAGTTCTCACTGGAGACGCGGTTTATCTTTTAAACAAACACTCTACGCCTACAGTCGTTGGTATGGACCCAGTAGATGAATTTATTGAAATAGCAGACTTATCTGACTTGGAAATATATGTTTTAGATAAATCGTTAAAAGAAGCTGGTTTAACCTTTGAAGATTTAATAGAATACGAGAATTTAAAGGTCATTAGTATCGACGAATTAATCGATTTAATCGAACAAGCAGACACCTGCTTTAGGTTTTAACGGGGGGATATAAAAATGACGCAAGAATTGAGTGAATTTAAATTTTTATATTTATTTGGGTTTAGCGAAATTACAGGGAACCATTTAGAGCGGTTATTACCAATATTGAAAGGCCAAATTAAAAAAGGGGGCCAAATTGGGATTGTTTTAATTCACGATGGGGCAATTGGCATTAATAAAAGAGGCCGGATTACAAAGGCAATGGAAGAGCTTCTCAGCTTGAAAGTTATATTATATGCTATGATCCCCGATTTGAAAGCTCGTGGAATAGACTTGGAGCAAACGCACGAAAAAATTAAACCAATTGAATATGACGACTTAATAGATCTTTTAGATAATACGCTAAAAATAATATCTTGGATGTAATAGTCTGAGACAAAAATTATGATTTTTTTAATAGCATATCAAGAGAAATTAGTTAAAAATTTAGTAAAAAAATATAAAAAAATAAAAAAAAAACAGAAAAAAAAGTGTTTAAAATGGTTGAAAAAGTGGTTGAAAAAATGAGTTTTATTGTAAGTGATAAATCCTTCGAGAAATTTATGATGGCGACGATACTTGGGACTACTGGAGCAGCAATGGACGAACAAATGAACTTTTTCTTTACTTTTTGGGGTTTAAGTCTCTTAAAAAAGAAATTTAAGCCTAAAGCTACTGGCATGCCAACCGCTATGAAAGGGATGGGTGCTCTAATGTTTAGGAGAAAGTTAAAGAAATTTGGGATTGATAACCCTTGGGAATTAATTAAGGACGCTGTTGAAGACGGTAAAATGAAACTTTACCCATGTCAGATGACTATGGATTTAATGGGTATAAAAAGAGAACAAATGTGGGACTTTGTTGAAGATCCAATTGGAGCAGCAGGTTTCATGGAAATTAGCGAAGGAGCAAAAGTAGTATCGTTATAGATACTATTCTAATTTTTTTTTTTTTATTCAAGATAATTAAGCAGTAAAAAAGATGGTAAAAAATGTCAGATACAAAAGAATACCACCGAGAATTTAAGACAGAAAAAGATTTCGATAAAGATTATTTTAAAAATATAGATAGAAAGTCTAATATTTGGCAATGCATTCAATGTGGTTCGTGTACTGCGAGTTGTGAGAGTGGTAGATGGACCGCATTAAAGACTCGTATGATTATACGAAAAGTTGTTCTTGGAGATTTATCAGTGCTTAGTGATCCTGATATTTGGTTGTGTACTACATGCTATCAATGTTATGAGCGTTGTCCTCGCGATGTGAGGCCCACAGATGTTATAATGGAATTGAGAAACTACGCAACAAAACTGGGAAATATATCACCAAATCATCGGGCAGTTGTAGGGTACTTGACAAAATATGGACACGCGGTACCGATAAATGACGAGATAAAACAAAGAAGGGTTGAATTAGGATTAGACGAACTTCCTCCCACTGCTTTTAAGTTTAAGCAAGAGGGGGACGATAAAGATTTAAAGAAATTTGAAGAACATTTGTTTGACCTTCCTCCAGTTAAGGAAATTAAGGAGGAAAAAAAGAAGGAGGAGGAGAAATAAGTTATGGTAAAAGAAAATACATTTGCGTTTTTTTTAGGGTGTCTCATGCCTAATAGATATCCAGCAATTGAAAAAGCTACGATGTATGTTATGGAAAAATTAGGTTATACTTTAATAGATATGGAGAGAGCCACATGTTGTCCCGCTCCAGGAGTATTTCGCTCGTTCAACAAAGTTGATTGGATGGTGGCGGGTGCGAGAAACCTCTGTATAGCTGAGAAGCTTGACGCGGACATTATTACTGTCTGTAATGGATGTTTTGGAACGCTCCAAGAAATAAACAAACATTTAAAAGAAAACGAAGAGCATAGGGAATTGGTAAACGAAAAACTGAAACTTCTTGGCGATTATGAGTTTAAAGGAACGATTGATGTCCGACATATTATGTCGGTGTTAGGATATGAAGTTGGTCCTTGGGGTATTGAAGAGGTTATAATAAGAAAAGTTAACGCCCGTGCTGCGGTACATTACGGTTGTCACTTTCTAAAACCAACTAGAATTAGAGAAATTGAAAGCTCTGAGGGACCAACGATCGTAGAAGAGTTTATCGAAGCGTTAGGGGTAGAGTCTGTAAGATTTAAAGAACAATTAACTTGTTGCGGCGCTGGCGGAGGAGTAAAAGCGTACTCTGGCGACGCAAGCATGACGATTTTTGGGGAAAAAATGAAAAATATTGAGGAAGTTAAACCTGATTTTATATTAGATATATGTCCTTTCTGTCATCTACAATTTGAGACTGGACAAGATCATCTTAATAAAAATGAAGATTGTAATTACGATTATCCAGTTATTCACATTTCGCAACTTGTTGCATATTGTATGGGGATGGACCAAGAATTTGTTGGTCTTCAATACCAATTAATGGGCAAAGATTACATTTTTGGCGGGCAAGAAATCAAAAAAGAAGAGGAGGCATTGTAATTGACTGTTAAAGAAGAAAAAGTAAAGCCAACAGAAGAAATTATAGAAAAAACTATATCTCAAGATTCAAAAGATGAAGAGCCTCGGATTGGCGTTTTTGTATGCCATTGCGGGCACAATATTGCTGGAACTGTAGATGTAGCTAAAGTAGCAGAATACGCAGGAACTTTACCCAATGTGGTAAAGGCAGAGCATTACATGTTTATGTGTTCAAAGCCAGGCGTTCAGATGGTTAAGGATTCCATTAAAGAATTAGGAGTTAATAGAACTGTCGTAGCAAGTTGTTCTAAAAACCAACACGGCAGAACCTTTGCGAGAACTATCGCTGAAGAGGGTATTAATAAACATCGCCACCAACAAGTTAATATACGGGAATATTGTAGTTGGGTTCATAAAAAAGACGAAGAAAAAGCGACTGCAAAATCGCTTCGTTTGGTAGAAGCTGGAGTTAATCGAGCTCGAAAACTTGACGAGGTAGAAACAAGGCGAGTTACGACCACTAAAGCAGCTTTGGTGATTGGAGGGGGTATCGCGGGACTTAGATCTGCTCACGATATGGCAGAATTAGGAATATCAGTGTTTTTAGTTGAGAAAAACTCCACGATAGGAGGCCATATGACTAGATTGAACAAAACATTTCCTACATTAGAGTGTCCGCAATGTTCAATATCCCCGTTAACGAATGGAGTAGCAAATCATCCATTAATTGAGCTTTATACAAACGCTCAAGTTAAAAGCGTTGAGGGATCTTTAGGAAATTTTGAAATTGAAATCGAAATTAAGCCTCGATATGTTAAAGATAATTGTACTTCGTGTGGTGAGTGCTCCTTACATTGTCCAGTAGAAGTGCCAAGCGAATGGGATAAAGGTATGTCTATGCGGAACGCTATTTATAAAGCGTATCCTCAAGCAATTCCCGCAACATTCGTAAGGGATAAGAAGGCTTGTATTGAGTGTAATACATGTATTAACATATGTCCAGTCCAAGCAATTGATTTTTCGATGCAACCTGAAACTAAAACGGTTAAAGTTGGCTCAATCATAGTTGCTGCGGGTTTTAGCGAATACGACCCTACGGAGATTGAACCTTACCACTATGGGCAAGAGGGATACGAAGATGTCATTACTCAATTGAAATTGGAAAGAATGTTATCACCAACTTCTTTAACGAATAGCGAAGTATTGCGACCATCTGACGGAAAGCTTCCTAAAAGCGTTGTAATAATTCAATGTGTAGGTAGTAGAAACGATCAAGTCGGTAATCAATATTGTACGGGCGTGTGTTGTAAATTTGCGATAAAAAACGCTCGAATCGTAAAAGAAATGTATCCCGAAACCGATGTAACGATTTGTTACATTGATATAAGAACTCCTGGATTAAATTTCGAAGAATTATATAAATCTGCTCAAGAAGTTGGAGTCAGATTCATCCGAGGGAGACCTTCAGAAATTGTTAAGAATCCAATTAGTGGAGAGTTAACTGTTATTGTAGAAGATACTTTGAGCATGACGCCTTTGCAATTATCAGCTGATTTGGTAGTGTTGTCAGCAGCAATGGTGCCTCCTGAAGGAATTGGGCCGCTAGGTTCTAAACTTCACGTATTACGCTCAAAAGAAGGATTCTTGAAAGAATTTCACATAAAAATGAACCCTACATTAAGTAGCAAAGGAGGAATATTTTTAGCAGGTGCGATTCAAGGGCCAAAAGATATTTCTGAGACCGTAGCTCACGCAGGAAGCGCTGCTGCTCTAGCGGCTGCACCATTGGTAAAAGGCTACATAGAAAAGGAAATGTTGGTTCCAACGATAGATTACGAATTATGTGTTAATTGTGGGATTTGTAAAACGATATGTGCTCCAGCTGCTATTGATATTGACGAAAACGGAAGACCTACAGTTAACGAAATAGCGTGTAAATCATGCGGTATGTGCATGGCAAGTTGTCCAACGAGCGCAATTCAATTGATTAATTTCACAGAAGATCAACTATACGATGAAATAATCGCCGTATCAGGTGGAGGTGCCG